>JBKJRJ010000473.1:0-3889 GCA_046594705.1 Vicinamibacterales bacterium | reverse complement strand
CTGGATCGCACCAAGGGACACAACGCGGGTTGGATCGTCATCACCACGGGCTGGGGCATCGCGGTGGCAATCGCCGTCTACGCGGTGGGGCGCGTCAGCGGCGCACACCTCAATCCGGCCGTCACCATCGCGCTGGCCACGATCGGCAGCTTCCCCTGGGCGGAGGTGCCCGGATACCTCGCGGCGCAGATGGTGGGCGCCATCCTCGGCGCGGTGCTGGTCTGGCTCGCCTATCTTCCCCACTGGCGGCTGACCGCGGACCCAGCGACGAAGCTGGCGGCATTCGTCACCGGGCCGGCGGTCCGAAGTCCCGCCGCCAACTGCATCACCGAGATCATAGGCACCGCCGTCCTCATGTTCGGCATCCTGTCGATCGCGGCGAACGCGCAGACACTCAACAAGCCCGGCGACGTGGACCTGTCGTTCGTGTTCAGCCGCGGGCTGCAGCCGCTGCTGGTGGGCGTCCTGGTGCTCGGCATCGGGCTGTCGCTCGGCGGTCCGACCGGCTACGCCATCAATCCCGCGCGCGACCTGGGGCCGCGCATCGCCCACGCCATCCTGCCGATCGCCGGCAAGGGATCCTCGGACTGGGCGTATGCCTGGATTCCCGTGGTCGCCCCCATCATCGGCGGCATCGCCGGCGCCGGCCTGTATTCCATCATCGGATTCTGAGGTTCCCCACATGGCCCGTTACGTCGGAGCGCTCGACCAGGGCACCACGAGCACGCGCTTCATGGTGTTCGACAAGGGCGGCAACGAGATCTCCCGTCACCAGCTCGAACACCAGCAGATCCTGCCGCAGCCCGGATGGGTCGAGCACGACCCGCTCGAGATCGCCTCGCGCAGCGACGAGGTGATCGCGCGCGCGATGCGCAACGCCAACATCACGGCGGCGGACCTGGCGGCGATCGGCATCACCAACCAGCGGGAAACGACCATCGTCTGGAACCCGAAGACGGGGCGTCCCTGGTACAACGCGATCGTCTGGCAGGACACGCGGACCGACCGGATCATCAACGCGCTGCGCCCCGAGCAGGGCCAGCTGATTCGCGCCAGGACCGGACTGCCGCCCGCGACCTATTTTTCCGGCGCCAAGATCCAGTGGATCCTCGACAACGTCCCCGGCGTGCGCGAGGCGGCGGCGCGCGGCGAGGCCGTGTTCGGCAACCCCGACACGTGGTGCATCTGGAACCTGACCGGCGGACCCGACGGCGGCGTCCACGCCACCGACGTCACCAACGCCAGCCGCACGATGCTGATGGATCTCAGGACACTCGAGTGGGACGAGGCGCTGCTGAACATCTTCAACATCCCGCGCGCCATGCTGCCGGCGATCCGCTCGTCCTCCGATCGGGAGGCGTTCGGCGTCACGCGTCGCGGCGGCGCGGTTGGCGGCGAGGTGCCGATCGCCGGTGACCTCGGCGACCAGCAAGCCGCCACGGTTGGCCAGGTCTGCACCCGCCCGGGCGAGGCCAAGAACACCTACGGCACCGGCAACTTCATGCTGCTCAACACCGGCACCCAGATCGTCCCGTCGAAGGCGGGACTGCTGACCACGGTGTGCTACCGGATGGGCGGCGAGACGATCTACGCGCTCGAGGGATCCATCGCGGTGACGGGATCGGCGGTGCAGTGGCTGCGCGATCAGCTCGGGATTATCGCCGCGGCGTCGGAGATCGAGGCGCTCGCCAACTCGGTGCCCGATAACGGCGGCGTCTACTTCGTGCCCGCCTTCTCGGGTCTGTTCGCGCCGTACTGGCGCTCCGACGCGCGCGGCGCCATCGTCGGACTCTCCCGCTTCAATACCAAGGCGCATCTCGCGCGTGCGACGCTCGAAGCGATCTGTTTCCAGACCCGTGCCGTGCTCGACGCCATGGTCAAGGACTCCGGGGTACGGCTCGAACTGCTCAAGGTGGACGGCGGGGCCACGGTGAACGACACCCTGATGCAGCTGCAGGCCGACGTCCTCGGCGTGCCGGTCGTCCGCCCGGTCGTGGCGGAAACCACCGCGTTAGGCGCCGCCTACGCCGCGGGACTCGCGGTCGGCTTCTGGAAGGACCTCGATGATCTGCGCCAGAACTGGCGCATGGACAAGCGCTGGGAGCCGCGCTGGACCACGGAGCAGCGCGACAGCGCCTATGCGGGTTGGGAAAAGGCGGTTACGCGCACGCTGGACTGGGTGTAGTGCGATGGGTCGATGCCGGGCTCGAGGTAGACGCCGAGATGAGAATGGGTGTTGATGACAAAGAACATGCGCCGCCTCCCACTCGTGTGCGTCGCGATGGTGCTGGTCCTGTCGGCCTGTTCGGCGACGCCCCCAATCGCGATTCCGGCCCCTGGCGATGTCGCCGCCGCGCCGGCTGACGCCACGCGCACGTCCACCAACCTCGCAAGCAAGGTGCTGGTGCCGGGCAAGGGATCCCGGCATCCGCGGCCCAATTCCACCGTGACGGTCCATTACACGGGATGGACGACCGACGGCAAGATGTTCGACAGCTCCGTCGCGCGCGGCACGCCGTCCACCTTCGGGCTTGACGAGGTGATCAGCGGGTGGACCGAAGGGGTCCAGATGATGGTCGAGGGGGAGAAGCGCCGCTTCTGGATCCCCGGCCGTCTCGCCTACGACGGGGCCCCGGGAAAGCCACAGGGGATGCTCGTGTTCGAGATCGAGTTGATCCGGATCGACTCCTGAGACTTTTTGTTGGCAGAGCCCCCAGAGGCGGCCCTCCGCCGCTACACTGGGGAGGATGACTTCACTCGCTCGCCTTCGGTCCCTGATCGTTCTCGGCCTCGTCGTGCTGGCTTCCGGCTGCAACAACGGGTCGAGCTCGCCGACGGCGCCGAACCAGAGCTCTATTCCCTATGCACAAGTCGATCTGACCGTTGGCAGCGGCGCCGAGGCCACCACCGGCAAGACGGCAACCGTGCAGTACGCCGGCTGGCTCTACAGCGAGACGGGCCCGGACCACAAGGGCACGCAGTTCGACTCGGGTCAGTTCCCGTATGTGGTCGGCAGCGGCACGCTGATCAAGGGGTTCGATATGGCGGTCACCGGCATGAGGGTCGGCGGCGTCCGCCGCGCGACCATCCCGCCCTCGCTGGCCTACGGCGCGACCGGCAGCCAGAGCATCCCGCCGAACGCCGCGCTGGTGTTCGAGATCCGGCTCAACAACGTCCAGTAAGCCTTAGGGCTCGGGTCGGAATAGGATTGCCACCTTGGCCGCCGATGCGTCCCGCCGGGCGGCGTGGCTCGTCGCTCACATACGCCCGGTATGCGCACTCCTCGCGCCTTGCCGGGCGGGCGCCTCGACGCCCAAGGTGGCAACGCTATTCCGACCCGAGCCCTTAGCGGCCCAGCTCTTTCAACCAGGCCTGGGCGGCGGCGCGCGAAGCCGCCGTCGCTTCTTTGCCGGCGCGGTAGCACATCTTCCACTGGGCCGGCTTCTGCTCGTAGTCCTCGTTCTCGAACACCATCTTGCTGTTGCGCGGCGTGAGCTTCGCCGCGAAGTCGACGTCGGCGCTCAGGTCGAGGAATTCCCGCAGGCGCTTCGCGATGAGCGGCGCCGGACGCACCGGGTAGTCGCGCGCCCAGGTCGCCAGCGCCTCGTCGTACTGCCTGGTGCGGTCGGCGCGCTCGGCCGTGATGGCGTCGAGTCGCGTCTTGCGCATCTCCGGCGTGTTCATCTGTTCGACCATCGCCTGCGCGGCTTTCATCGCCTCTTCGATCTGCGCGCGCTGTTGCGCGGGCAGCGAGGCGATCGCCTTGCGCGACTCCTCGGCCTGCTGCGTCTGCTCCAGGTCCGCCTTCTTGGTCTCGTCCTCGGGGGTGCCGTCGAACTGCGGCGGCGCCGGCTTGTGGCCGTCGCGGACCTGCGCGTATTGCATCGCG
>JBKJRJ010000426.1:0-23768 GCA_046594705.1 Vicinamibacterales bacterium | reverse complement strand
ACGCGCTGGTGCCAGCAGTGCATGCCGCTGACCGGGTCGGGCTGCACCGGGAAGGTCAGGTTCTGGTGCACGCCGATCTCGTTCCACCAGATGCGCTGGCTGTCGGGATCGTTGCTGGCGAACGGGCGGGCGCCATGCTGCTGCCGCATCGTGTAACGGCCGCCGGAGCCGGACACCGGGCCGGGCTCGCGCGTGATCGACACCAGCGCGGTCGCGGTGCGCGCCCCGCCGGTCTCCTCTTGCAGCCGCCAGCGCCCCAGGTGATGCGACATGCCGAGGACGCCCGGCCGGATGCCCTCCGTCACCCACGCGCGCGTCACGAACGAGCCGATCCTCGTGCGCAGCTTGACGAGATCGCCGGTCTTGATGCCGTGCTGGCGCGCGTCGGCGGTCGCGATCCAGAGCGGGTTCGAGTGGGAGATCTCGTACAGCCACTTCACCGCGGAGCGGGTGTGTATCAACGTCGGAAGGCGGAAGTTCGGCAGCAGATCGAATTCCCCCTCCTCTCGCTTGAGGTCGCGCCAGTGCACGTGTCCGGGGACGTAGCGCGGCACGGCATGTTCGGGCCAGCCCCAGGCCGCGAGGGTCGGGGAGTAAAACTCGAGCTTGCGCGAGGGTGTGTTGAAGCCCGCGCGCGCCACGCCGTTGACCACCACGCTGGCGGCGCCCGCCGCCTGCTCGTCGGAGGTCAGCGGCCGCTCGTGGCCGCGGCTGTAGGTCTTGTCCGATACCTGGAACACACCGTACTTCCGCATGTACTGCAACGGCGTCAGGCTCTCTTCCGCGGCTTTCTCGGGGAGACCAGGGACGGAGTTCTCGAACATCCACCCGTAGTACTCGTCCATGGTGATTTTCTCGCCGGGACGATACGGGCTCTCGAAGAACTTGCGGATGCCGAGGGCTCCGTCCGGATCGATCTTCCAGCTCAGGGAAACCCAGAACTCGGATTCCTCCCAGACTTCGCCCGGGTTCGATTCGTGCGTCGCCGTGAACGTCTCGCCTTGCTTCTCGCGCGCCACCCGCAGCACCGGCTGGCGGAAGCCGAGCCATTGTCCGGCGTGCGTCTCCTGGCTCATCGTGTCATGGCGCTCGGTTCCGAGCCCCATCGGCAGGATGTAGTCCGCGAACCACGCCGTCTCGCTCCACGTCGGCGAGAGCGACACGTGCATCCCGATCTTGTCTTTGTCCTGGAGGACTTCCATCCACGAGAAGCCGTCCGGATTGGTCCACAGCGGGTTGTAGACGCGCGTGAAATACACGTCGAGCTTGCCGCGCCCTTCCTTGAGGAAGTGCGGCAGCAGATAGCTCATCTCGTGGAAGGCGAGCGGAAATTCCCGCGGGAACAGCAGCTCGTTCCAGTACTCGGGCGGGGGGGGCGGGTTCAGGTGCTTCGGGACGAATTTGTTGGTGGCGTGCAGGTTCACGCCGCCGACGGTCCCGATGCTGCCGGTGAGGACGACGAGCAGATACAGGCAGCGTGTGATCTGCCAGCCCCACAGGTTGCCCGCCGCCGCGGCGCGCCAGCTGTGGGTCGAGAAGCGATTGCCGGCGCGGCCGATCGCGCGCGCCGCTTCGACGATCCGTTCCGCCGCGACGCCGGTCTCCGCCGCCGCGTACTCGGGCGTGAACTGCGCGTATTCCGCCTTCAGCGTAGCGATGAAGCTCTCGAACGTTTCGGGCCGATCCGGATGGCTCGCCTTCAGGTAGTCGCGCCAGTTGACCCAGTTCTCGACGAACGCCTTGTCGTAGAGGTCCTCGTCGAGCAGGATGCGCACCATCGCCAGCAGCAGCGCGCCCTCGGTGCCCGAATACGCCGGCAGCCAGAGGTTGGCCTTGGCCGACGTGTTGGAGAGCCGCGGGTCAATCGTTATCAGGGTGGCGCCGTCCGACTGCGCCTCCATGATGCGCTGCGCGTGCGGGTTGAAGTAGTGACCGGTCTCGAGGTGCGACGAGAGCAGCAGGATGGTCCGCGCGTTGGCGTAGTCGGGGGACGGGCGATCATCGCCGCTCCAGAGGAAATGTCCCAGGCGCGCGGAGGACGAGCAGACGTTGGTGTGGCTGTTGTGGCCGTCGACGCCCCACGCCTGCAGCACGCGATTCGCGTAGCCGTCCTCCCCGGGACGGCCGACGTGATACATCAACTCTTCGCGGCGCCCTTCCTGCATGGCTTTGCGGATGCGGCCGCCGATGTCGGTGAGCGCCTCGTCCCACGTCACGCGCTCCCACTTGCCCTCGCCGCGCTCGCCGGTGCGCCGTAACGGATACAGGATGCGATCGGGATCCTCGAGCTGGTTCGGCGTGACGACCCCCTTCGCGCAGGTGCGGCCGCGGCTGCCCGGGTGCAGCGGGTTGCCCTCGATCTTGCGGACGTCCATCTTCTCCTTGTCGACGTAGGCCAGGATGCCGCACGCCGACTCGCAGTTGAAGCAGATGGAGGGGATGATCCAGTAGTTGCGGCGATCCTTCTTCGGCCAGCTGGTCGACTCGAAATCGACGTAGTGGTCCCACTCGGACGGGTGGGGATGCGATCTGAAGCCACGTTGTTGTTCGGTCATCAGCTGAGCGGGACCGACTGTCCCGCCTCCACCCAGATGTATTCCCACGCGGCGCCGCCCGCAAGGGCGAGCAGGCAGGCGCCGATGGTGACGGCCGCGGGCCCCGTGGCCCCCATCGCCACAATCGCCGCGAGCGGCAGCAGGCCGCCGCCCGCGATGGCGACTCCCCAGAAGAGCGGCGCGTAGGCGCCCCGCCGGATCGTCTGCACGGCCAGCTCGTGGTGCCGGGTCGGGCTCGGCGCCAGCACGTTCTCGAACAGCAGCATCAGGACGTGCAGCAGCAGAGACGCCGCCAGAATCCAGCCGAGCAGCGAACGCACCGGCTCGGAGCCGGCGATCGCCAGCGACGCCAGCAGCAGCGACGCCGCGCCGGTGGCGCCCGACTGCGCGACCAGGTCGATCGCCGCGTGCGGTCCCTGCCACAGATCACGGGCCAGGCCCTGCGCGAAGAGGAATCCCGTATACGCCGTCGCCAGGAACGCGAACACGATCGCCGGCCATGCCAGCAGCGTCAGCACCCCTGCCCATCCCAGCCATCCGGCGGCCAGCCAGAGCGCGCTGATCGCGCCGTGTCCGGTGAGGAACCATGCGCCCCACACCATCCACGACCGCTTGTTGCCTCTGGTGAGGATGTAAAAGAATCGTTCCGGGCGTTCCAGATCGTAGACCAGAACCGCAGAAGTCAGGCCGATGAAGATGGTGGAGATGGCCGGGGCCGCGATGGTGATCAGCGGGCCGTCGAACCCGAGCAGCCAGAGGACGGCGCCGAGCAGCATCGCCCCGGTCGACACCGCCTTCATGAAGAGGTAGAGCACCATGTCGACGCCCCAGGGCTTGCCGTGGGGGACGTCGTAGTCGACGCGCGGCGCGCCGGGCGCCTCCGGATCTTCGTCGGGCGACCCGATCGGCCGCAGGTGGACTTTGCCTTCCTTGTACATGAGCGGGCGTGCCGCGGCTTCCGGGCGGATCACGCTGTCCTCCGCGCCCAGGTAGAAGACCTTCGGCCCGGTGCCCTTCTCGGGCTTGCGCACCATGAAGGCCTCGTGCTGGACGACGCGGGAGACCTCGCTGGTGGGGTCATCGAGATCGCCGAAGATACGACACTCGGTCGGGCACACGCTCACGCAGGCCGGCAGCAGCTTGTTCTCGACGCGGTTCGCGCAGAAGTTGCACTTCTCGGCGGTGTGGGTGTTCGGGTCGATGAAGAGCTGATCGTACGGGCACGCTTCCATGCACGCGCGGCAGCCGATGCAGTTGTCACCATTGAGATCCACGATGCCGTCACGGCGCTTGAAGAGCGCGTTGGTGGGGCAGATCCGCGCGCAGGGCGCATCCTCGCATTGGTTGCAGAGCACCGGGAAGAAGAACCGGCGCGTGTCGGGGAAGGTGCCCTTCTCGACCGTCTTGACCCAGCAGCGGTTCACGCCGACGGGAATGTCGTGTTCAGCCTTGCAGGCGATGGTGCACGCATGACATCCGATGCATTTGCGGAGGTCAATCGCGAACCCGTAGTTGGCCATGGAACCTGCCGACTATAACCCATCCCGCAGCCTGCGAAAGGCGGTCAGCACCGCGGCCCGCTCGTCTTGCGGCACCAGGGGAAAGGTCGCGAGCACGTAGGCGAGATCGTTTTCGTCGAGTTGGTAGGCGCGAGCGACACGGGCGTCGAGCTCGTGGCGCACGGCACGGTTCAGGCAGTCCGCCCCCAGCGCGCGCGCGAGAGCCACCAGGGTGGCAAACGATCGTGAGTCGCGCGGGACGACCGGCACCGGCAGCTGGTGAATGACCGCGGTGGCCACGTGCGTGCCGCCCCGCAACCGGACCAGATAGTTCGCCACGAAACTGTTGAACACTCCGCACAGATACCACTGCAGCGCGTCCTCGCGCGGCTCCCGCATGCAGAAAATGGTATGGGTCGTCACGGTGCCGGCCGGGATGATCGCCGCGATCAGCGTCATCCTGTTGGTGGACGCGGCGACGTCGCGGTAGCCGAGCCGCGGCCGATCGATGTCGGCGCGGCGGCCAAGCAACTTGCGGGCGAGCGCGGCCTCGATGAACTGTTTCGCCTGTCCCACCTGGACGGCGAACGGGTCCACCAGCTTGCCCTCGAGGACCGGCATGCCCTGCGTCCCGAAGTGCTCGCGATCGTCCGTGGCGTTCAGCTCGCGGCCGAAGCGGGCACGCCATCCCTGCTCGCTCCCGAGCGGCGGCGCCGCAGCCAGGATGCGAGCCAGGATGGCGCGGTCCTGCTCCCCGGGCAGCTCGGGCACCGAGAGCGTGGCGCCGCTGAACCGCCGCACCAGCGACAGTGGCACGCGAACGCTGCCCGGGACGAGCCCTTCGTCCGGCACCTCGTCGAGCACCGCCGCTGAACGTACGCCGGCGCGATATTGCAGCTCGTGGGTCGATCCGCCCATCGACGCGGTGACGAGTGAGAAGCGCACTCCCCGATGGATGGGGAAGAGGGCGTCACGATTGTCGAAACCAATCACGGCGTCCACCGTGCAGCGTTCGAACAGATGCCGCCGCAACTCGGCGTTGCCGTAGTCACCGAGCAGGCCCGAAGGCATCAGCATCCCCACCCGGCCCCCCGGCGACGCGAGTTGGAGCATGCGCTCGGCGAACAACTGATAGAGATTGGCATGCCCGCCGCCCTGCAACGCGAAACATCCCGACTCCCGGCTGAAGCCCGTCAGCGCACGCGCGGCCGCCCACGGCGGGTTGCCGATCACCGCATGGAACCCAGGTTGCTCGAGCGTTTCCCCGTGTTCGCCGAAGTAGGCCTCCGGGAACTCGAGTTCCCAATGGAAGAAGCGCTCACGCGCCGCAATCGTCGCCGCGGTCGTCGTCCATTGCCGGCGCAGCCGCTCCGGCAGCTCCGAGGTCTCGCCGCGGACCGCCGCTCTGAACGCCGGCCAGGCGCGCGGCGACACCCGTTCGACGTCGGCGGGCCAGAACCACGCCGAACACCAGGCGTCCGCGACGGAGCGCCAGCCGGCCAGGGGACCGCGCGTTCCCGATAGCTCGTCGATCACACGCTCCTTGCGGCGGACGATCGCCGCCGAGTCGTCGGGCTGTCGTGCGAGCGCCAGGCGAGGCAGCACGGCTCGCGCCAGCCTCGTCGTCAACTCATCGTCGAACAGCGGCAGCGGTGACGAGGACCGTCGCCGTCCAGGGCCGGGCGGCTGGCGCGCGACGTCAGTCGCGCGTGCCCCCGCGAGCGCGTTGCCGACGCGGAGGTGATGATCGAGAAACGTCAGCGGGCGATCGGCGGCGAGCGTGCACAGCCACAACGACAGGCGCGCGAGCTGGACGGCGGTCGGATTGAGATCCACGCCGTAGATCGATCGCTGGGCAACGACGCGGCGGAAGGCGGCGCGGTCCGCGGCGCTGATGTCCGCACGCGACACCGTACCCGCTGTAATCAGCGCTTCTTCATAGGCGTCTGCCAGGTAGCGGCAGGCCGCGACCAGAAACGCGCCGCTGCCCATCGCGGGGTCGACGACGCGGACGGCGAGGATCTGCTCGGGTGTGCGTCCCCGTACCAGCGGCGCCAGTGTGCGACGGACCAGATATTCGGTCATCGATCGCGGCGTATAGAAGGTCCCGGTCCCTTTCCGCCGCCCCGACGAAACCAGGGTGATTGCCGCCCCGGACGACACCGGTGCGTAGTCGAGCACGCGTTCGTAGACGGCGCCCAGCTGTTCGACGCCGAGATCGGCGTAGGTGATCCGCTCCCGGCGATCGGCGCCGGGCCTGGTGGTGAGAGCGAGGAGGACTTCCCGAGCGACGCGGTCGTCCAGGACGAAGGATTCCGCCAGGGGGGCCGCCGCCGGCGCGAACAGCCGACCGTTGAACGGCACCACCCGCAGCGTGCCGGCCGTACAGCCGCGATGGGCCAGCCTGGAGATGGCCTGCAGTGCCTGCCACAGTCCGGCCGCCGCCGCGCGGCCCTCCGCTGCCGGCCTCAGTGACTCGATGGTGTAGCTGTCGCGGTAGACCGGGTGCCACTGCGGCACCAGGCTCCTCGCCTCGGCGAAGAGCAAAAAAAGAATCCGGTAGACGACGGTGAGCGCATCCCCCAGCGCCTGGTCGAGCGGCATCGGCTGGCGTCTGGACCCGTGCGCGAATCCCCCGACCAGCCGGGTGAGGGCGTCCTCCACGCCGCCCTGCAGGGACCGCCCGACCGCGGCGCGGTGCCGCTCGGTGTCCCGCAGCACGCCCTCCAGGATCTCGAAAGACCCGGCCGCCGTCGCCAGGAACAGCCGGCGCAGCACGCGCAGGGCCCGGTCGTCGGCCTCGACCCGTTCGAGGTCGAAGTCGATGGCACGCCGCGAGAATGCGCGCGACACCTCCATCACGCGAAGCGTCGCGCCGTTGGTTCCGACCCACCATCGAACGGCCGGCCGCCGAGCGCACGCGGCCCTCGTTCGCAGACGGCGCAGGTCGGCGTTCCAGCCGCCGACCGACAGGTCACCGAGCACGCCGCCGGCCGCGGACATCGACAGCAGCAGGTGTCCTTGCTCGTCGGTCGCAATCCTGGTGTCGATACCGAGCTGCCGCATGAGAGGAACGACGAGTAGATCCGCGATCTGCCGCGCCGGGCTTGCCGGTCCCAGCGCCCGGAGACTCCCGGCCAGCAGCTGGCGGAGGCTGCCGCTGTCCCCAGCAGCAGCGCCGAGTGCCTCCAGCAGATCGACTGACGCCAGCGATCCGGAGATTCCCTTCAGCGCCACGCGATCAGCACCGCGAGGGGGGTGAACACCAGTCGCAGCGCCCGGGAGCGCTCGAGCGCGGCGATGCGGCTGTCGTGCTCGGCGCGGATCTGCAATGCCGCATCTGACAGGGTCTCGGCGGCGCGGATCGCGCGCCGATCGAACAGTCCTGGCTGCACCGCCGTCGTGGCGGTACCCCTGTCGCGCAGCGCCTGTTCCCGGGCCTGGCGCCGGTCGAGCGATGCCCGGTGGACCTGGTTGAGGGCCGCGAACCACGCCCGCACATCGGGTAGATCGCCGGCTACGCCGGCGGCCGCGGTGACCGCCCGGGCGGCGGATGACCGCGCCGACACTCGCGACGAGGGTCTCGCGGTGTTGCACGCGACGTGGATCAGGACGGCCCGCGCACCGATGACGTCCCCCTGGTGGGTCCGCGCCATGCCGCGCAGGGCGACCACGAAGCCAGGAGAGATCCCGCGCGCCGGCACCATGCTGACCGCCACGGTCGCGGCGGCGCCGGCGGTGTCACGCCGCCCGGTCCGCCGAAGGAGCAGGCGGGCGGCAGCCGCGCCCGCCTCGGCCGCGACCGCGGGCTCGCGGCTGACGAGCGCCGGAAGTTCAACGGCCGCGGCGTCCGCGCGGGCTCCTCCGGCGATGACCAGCCGCGCGGTCATGGCGTCGGTCAGGAAGGCACCCAAGCGATCCTGCTCGCCGAGCGACGCGACCACCCGCGCCAGCCGTCTCGCAAGGCTGGCAATGACCAGATCCTCCGCGGTGTCGCGCGCCACGAGCGTAATGGCATGCACCGCCCGGGCCTGACCGATCCGATCGATCCGTCCGATGCGCTGCTCGAGCCGCGCCGGGTTCCAGGGGAGTTCGTAGTTGACGAGGATCCGGCACCGCCGCTGAAGGTTCAGCCCTTCGGCTGCGGCGTCGGTCGCGAGGAGCAGCCCGCCGGCCTCGTTGAACCGCGCCTGCACGGCGGTTCGCTCTGCGGCGGTCAATCCTCCGTGCAGCTGCATCGACGGCGGCAGTGCGGCGGCGAGCTGCAGGAGCGTGTCGCGGTACTCGGTGAACACGATCACGGGTTCGGATCCCACGCGCGCCAGCAGCCGCCACAGGTAGCGCTCCTTGGAGTCCATTCCGGCGGCCTCGTCGGCCGCGTCAATCAGCGACGCCAGCCATCGCTGCTCGGCCGCGAGATCGGCGAGCCCGCGCGCCGCCAGGGCCGCATCCGGGGGCTCATCCCCGCCATCAGTCTCGTCGTCGAACAACGACAACTGGCGCGGCGCCGTAGTGAGCGGCCCGACGAGCAGCAGTGCCAGGCGGCGCCTGAGCGACTGGGCCGCGGCCGCAGCCGAAGACAACGCGCGTTTGCGAAGAATCGTGACCGCCAGCCGCGCGCACTCGACATCGCCCGGAGCGTCGCGCCAGACCAACCGGCTGTAGCGCTCCAGCAGACGCTGCAGCCGTGTCTCGGCCCGGCTGATCCGTACGGACGAGAAGCGATGGCGCCTCCGGCGCGGATCGCCGACATCCTCCCGGGAGCGGCGGAACATCCGCGGCGGCGTATCGCCGGCGACGGCGCCGAGGGCCGTCATCGATGCGAAGCCGGCCGTGTCGCCCGAATAGGGTGTCGCGGTGATGGTCACCACCCGGCGCGCCCGGCCCGCGATCGCGGCCAGCGCGGCGTGCCGCTCGTTCGGTGAGGTGGCGGTGTGCGCTTCGTCCACCACGAGGAGGTCCCAGACCTGCGTCTCGAGTGACGCCGCGACATCGCCGCGCTTTAGGAAATCCACGGACCCGAGATAGACCCCGGGCGTCGCCCAGGGACTGACGTCGGCCGGCAGGTCGCCGACTGCCGCGCGCAGCCACCGCGCATCCACCGCGATCACCGCGACGCCGAATCCCGTGGCGAGCTCCGCGGACCACTGGCGCCGCAGCCCCGCCGGCACCGCAAGAAGCATTCGCGCCCCAGGCTCGCGCGCGAGGAGATCGGCGACGAGCCAGCCGGCCTGGATCGTCTTGCCGAGACCCACTTCGTCGGCCAGCAGCAGCCTGGCCGCCCCGCCCGCCATGGCAACGGCCGGCGCCAGTTGATAGGGAAGGATGCGGACCGTGGCCGTCCCAGGCCGCGGCGTCAATGGATCGGTTTGGTCTCGGATCGCTGCGGCCACGCGCGACGCCCAGGTCGAGAGCGGCACCGATTCATAGCGCGGGCTGGTCTCGGCCGCGACGGGCCGGTCGAATGGCCAGAGCAGTACGCGGCGCACCGGCGGCGAGCCGCCCCACAGGTGCACCTCATGACAGTCCGCATGCGCGAGAACCGCATCGACCCGCCAGCGCACCCCGCGCACGAGGACGGCGGCTCCAGGTGTCACGCCGGTTGGCAGCGGCTGCGCGGCCGCCGTGGCGGTCACATCGCAGTTTTCGATATCCTCGATCGGATTTGTTGGCATTCGAGCGCGCGCGTGAAAGCAGCGCTCGGACGAGGGGCAATGGGCGTGCCGACGGCCGGCGGCCGGTCTACGATGCGCCGCGATGACGAGGCGTCCGCGAGCGCCAGGGCGGTCGCACCAGCGAGCCGCTGGCGGAGCATCGGGCGCCTCCGCGGTCGCCAGGTGTCATCGAGGTCACGCCACGGTGATCACGCCGGGGGCTGCTGGCGGAAAGCCCGCAGCTCGCTGAGCACCCGCTTGGAGACGATGACCGGGCCCGCCGCTTCAGCCTCCGCGTCGTGAGGTTCACGAGCCGCAGGGACGCGAACTCGCCGGATCCGGCAGCCGCGGCCGTATCCCACGGCCACCACCGCCGGCGGCACCGCCAGCCCGGTCAACAGACCGCGGAGCTCGTCGCCACCCGCGCCCGCGTCGCGCCCGGCACCCTCCGAGCGCGCCCAGTTCGCCAACGCGCCCAATCGCGCAACATTGATCGCTGATCGCTGACGCCCTATCCCTAAGCCTGAATCCTGACTCCCCGATCGCGAATCCGGAGTCCTCGAGTGCTGCGGTGGTGGTGCGTTCTCTCCGTTGGTCAAGGCAGCGTCCAGACCGGCCGGCTCCGGTGTGATCTGAAGCAACTGACCGAGCGTCGCCACGCCGTCCGGCGGCGTCAGGTGCGCCATCAGCGCCCCGGAACCCGCAAAAGATGCGGGCGCCGCAACCCAGGACTCTGGACCCGCGACGAGGGACCCGGGACCCTGGGACTCGGGACCTCGGGACTCCGGACCCGCGACGAGGGACCCGGGACCCGAAGGTTTCCACTCGAAGGGTGACGACCACGATGATGAGGGCGGGGCCGGCGGCGCCGCGTGCGCGTCGAACGCCGGCGACGAGCCCGCGGGACTCGGTCGCATGTCGAGCGTTTCGTGGTCCGGGTTCAACAACTCGCGCTTCCTGTCCGCGGCGCGCTGCAGGAACACGCGGATCTCGTCGGCAAAAAGATCGGGATCGCACCCGGCCGCGATGGGCGCCGGTTCCTTCTTTCGACGGAAGGCCGACAGCAGGCCGCCTCGCGATCCGTTCGCGTGGCCCGGCTGCAGGGCCGAGGCGAGCTGCGGAATCGTGTGGGTCTGGATGTGGCCGGCGTGGCCCAGCGTCTTGAGGTGCGCGATCAGGTCGTCCTCGTCGCGCGGCGACAGCAGCGCGCTCAGCAACAGCACGTCGGGCATCGCCGTCCGCATCGCCGCCATCGCCGCCTCGAGCGAGTCAACCACCGCGACGTCGGCCAGCGCCTGCTCCCGGACGATGCGCTTGACGATGGCGGCCTGGCGGAGATCAGGCTCGATCGCGAGCACCAGGGGCTGCGTCACCTAACTCCTCAACATGAACACGGTCAATACCGTACCAACGGTGGCGAACACCAGCAGCGGCGCGTTCTCGAGGCTCTGGTAGCGGGCGGCCGACCACAGCGCGCTGCCGAGCTCCGCGGCCCTCGCGCCCCACGGCGCGGCGCCGCCGGCGCCGCCGCCGACGAAATCGGCAAGCTGATCGCGGACGCGCGAGTCCACCGCCACCAGGGCGAACAGGACTCCTCCGAGTGCGGCTGCCGACACGGCGCCCTCGCGCAGGCCGAGTTTCAACGTCATGACTTGCTCCCTCGCGCGCCGTGCCATGGCAACCGGCCGACGACGCACGTCTTCACCATGATTCGCGGCGCATGCCGCTCAGGCCGTGGGGCCGAATCGCAATCGATGTGCCGTCGGGGATCTACGGTAAATACGCGGGAGTTGGCCGCACAGCGTCCCGCGCATCGCCCGCGGACCACGAATTTTGCGACGGCACCTACGAAAACTGGCGCGGCCGAGGCCCGTCGCGGCGCGCGCCGTCGCGCCGCCGCGGCCCCGCCGCGATCGGCGCAAGTGCGTGGCGGTGCGTGCACTTGCGCCGCATTGCCAGCACCGCGCGATCGAGCGTGGCACGTCCGTTGCGATTAGGGGGCCTGCGACGCGGCGGGGTGCCGCGCAGTTCACAAACAACGCGGCCTCGCCGCACTTTGCACCGCACGCGCGGTGCGCAACGTCCCAGGAGGATGTCATGCAGCTCTTGAACACCGTGAAGTCATTCGCGCGCAACGACGAAGGCCAGGACCTCCTCGAGTACGCACTGCTCGTCGCGCTCATCGCGCTGGTGGCGCTGGCGGCGGTGACCGCGGCCGGCACCAGCGTCAGCACGATCTTCAACAAGATCGCCGCCGCGCTGACGACGGCCGCTGCGTAGTTCGACCGACGACACCGGGGCCGGGAGCATGGTGCTCCCGGCCTCTCTCACCGAGGAGAATTCCGATGCCTTCGCCAGTCGCCATCGCCAGGCTGATGCAGTTAGCGAACCGGTCCCGTCCGGGCGCCGAGGACGGGCAGGACCTGCTCGAGTACGGCCTGCTCGCCGCTCTGATCGCCATCGTCGCGCTCAGCGCGGTCTCGGTCGTCGGCCAGACGATCTATACCGTGTTCTGGAAGACCATCGGCGCCAGCGTCTAATCTCATGATCAATTTCCTTATCCTCGCGATCGGGCTCGGCGCCGCCGTCGTCACTGACGTGCGGACCCGCCGGATTCCGAACTGGCTGACCGGCGCGATCGCCGGGGCCGGGTTCGGTCTGGCGTGCGGCGGCGGCGCGGTGACGCCGCTGCAGGCGACGCTCGGTCTGCTGCTCGGACTCGTGCTGATGATGCCCGGCCACGTGATCGGCGCGACCGGCGCCGGCGACGTCAAGCTGCTGGCCGCAGTGGGATCCGTGGTCGGCCCCGAGATGGTATTCCGCGCGTTCCTCTATTCAGCGGTGGCGGGCGGCGTGTTCGCCCTCGCCGTGGCGATGCGCCGCGGCCGGCTCGCCGCCACCGTGCAGGACGCCGGCCGGCTGGTGACCTCTCCTGCCGGCGCCCGCGACGTCATCGAGTCGCCGTCGCGCGCCAACCGGTTTGCTTACGGCCCCGCGATCGCGGCCGGAACCCTCGTGTCCCTGGTGGTGGCCTCATGAAACGCCTCCGTAGCGAAAAGGGCGCCGCACTGCTCGAAGCGGCAATCACGGTCCCGATCATCCTGCTGATCTGCGTTGGCATCTTTGAGTTCGCGCGCGCCTACCAGACCTGGCAGGTCCTCACCAACGCGGCGCGCGAGGGTGCCCGGATGGCGGTGATCACCGGGTCGAAGGACGCCGACGTCACCACGCGCGTGCGCAACTACATGAAGGCCGGCGCCCTGCCGCACTACGACACCGCGAGCGTGACGGTGGTGCGCGGCGTGGCGCTGACCGGTGCCGACACCGCGTCGGAAATCAAGATCGACTACCCGTTTCAGTTCATGGTGCTCAACCCGGTGGTGCGTCTCGTGACGCCATCGGACACCAAGACCGGGACGCCGGTCACGCTGAAGTCGAGCGCGTTAATGCGGAACGAGAGCTAGGGGATCAAAATGCGCAACCGAATCTTTGCTGTGCTGGTGCTCGCGATCGTCGCCGGCGGCGGGCTGGCCTACGGCACCTACAACGCGATCAACGCCCAGCCGGTCAAGACCGTGGCGGCGCGCACGCAGCCCGTGGTGGTCGCCTCGGCTGACCTGTCGCTGGGCACCGAGCTCAAGAAGGAAGACCTCACGGTCGTGAACTTTCCAGAGGGCCAGGCGCCCGAAGGGGGCTTCGCCAGCCCGGCGGAGATCGTCGGCCGCGGCATCATCGTCCCCATCGTCAAGAACGAGCCGGTCCTCAAGGCCAAGCTGGCGTCGAAGGAGGCCGGCTTCGGCCTGCCGACCGTGATTCCCGACGGGATGCGCGCGGTGTCGGTGCGGGTCAACGAAGTCATCGGCGTGGCCGGCTACGTGCTGCCGGGCACCCGGGTGGACGTCCTCGCCACCGCGAGCCCGACCAACCAGCCGCAGGACGTCACCTCGAAGGTGGTGCTGTCAAACGTGCAGGTGCTGACCGCGGGCACGCGGATGGAACAGGACGCCGAGAAGGGCAAGCCGGTGCAGGTGACCGTGGTCACGCTGCTGGTCTTCCCGGAGCAGTCGGAGCGGCTCGCGCTCGCGAGCACCGAGGGGAAGATCCAGCTGGCGCTGCGTAATCCGATGGACCAGGGCGCGCCGGTGACGCCAGGCATTCAGCAGGCCGGGCTCCTTGGCATGACCCGGCCCGCCGCGCCGGTACGGGCGGCGGCGTCCAGCAGGAAAGCGGTCGGGCCCGTCACGCAGGAAGCGCCCGCGGCCGCGCCGGCGCCGACCGTCGAAGTCATCCGCGGCGACAAGCGGACCGCCGAAGTCATCAAGTAAGTCGACAGGGTTGCGCAGCCCTCTGGGCTGCCTTGGAGGAATCATGGGGACGGCTCGCGGATGGGCGTCGAAGATCGGCGCGCTGATCGTTTACATCATCGTCATTCTCGTCGCCACGCCGCAGGCGCAACAGCCCGTGGCGTTCAGTGGAGTGCCCGGCGCGATGAGCGCGGGGCCGGCCGCACTGGCGCCGGATGCGACCGCGATCGAGTTGCTGGTCGGCCGTTCGACCATCCTCAACGTCGGCACCGCCATCTCGCGGGTCTCGCTGACGGTTCCGGACGTGGCCGACGCGATGGTGACCGCGCCGCAGCAACTGCTCATCCACGGCAAGACGCCGGGCACCATTTCGCTGTTCGTCTGGGACCGCGCCGGCGGAATCAAGACTTACGAAGTGAGCGTCCGGCGCGACCTGAGCCGCCTCATCGAACAGATGCGCGACCTGTTTCCCGGCGAGCCCATCGTGGTCACCGGCAGCGGCAAGGATGTCGTGATCTCCGGCAGCGTGTCGAGCAAGTACGTGATCGACAAGGCGGCCGACGTCACCGGTGGATACGTGGACAAGAAGGAGAACGTCGTCAACCTGCTCAAGCAGGTTGAGGGTGTGGCGTCCAACCAGGTGATGCTCCGGGTCCGCTTCGCCGAAGTCAGCCGCAACGCACTTCAGGAGCTGGGCGTCAGCCTCTTCACGGGGCCGACCGGATATAAGGACGTCATCGCGCGATCGACGACCCAGCAGTTCGCGGCGCCACAGTTCGACGAGCTGAACCGGACGGCGACTTCCGACAACAAGCTCACCGGCGCTGACGGCAAATACACCCTCAGCGACTTTCTGAACCTCTTCATCTTCAGCAACAAGTACAACATCGGGACTGTCATCAAGGCGCTCGAGGCGAAGGGACTGTTCCAGAGCCTGGCCGAGCCGAACCTGATCGCGAGCAACGGCAAGGAAGCCAGCTTCCTCGCCGGCGGCGAGTACCCCTACCCGGTCGCGCAGGCCAGCTCCGGCGGCAACACCGTCTCGATCATGTTCAAGGAGTATGGCGTCCGGCTCAGCTTCACTCCGACGGTCCTCGGCGGCGACCTCATCAACCTCAAGGTGCGGCCGGAGGTGAGCTCGCTCGATTTCGCCAATGGCGTAAGCCTCTCCGGATTCCGCGTGCCGGCACTGTCGACGCGGCGCACCGAAACGGAAGTGGAACTGCAGGACGGCCAGACGTTCGCGATCGCCGGCCTGATGAACAACACCGTATCGTCGACCATGTCGAAGGTGCCGGGCATCGGCGACATCCCCATCCTCGGATACCTGTTCCGCAGTCGCGCCTACCAGAAGCAGCAGACCGAGCTGGTGGTCATGATTACGCCGCAGATCGTCCGGCGCGGATCGACGGGCGTGTCGTCGGCGCTGCCGACCATCGTCGAACCCTACCTGGCCGCGCCGAGCAAGCCCATGGCGCAGCCCGCGCCCTACGTCGGCTCGCCGCGCTATCCGGCGACCCCGCCCGCCGCGCGCAGTGGAGGTCTGGAGCCGGTCCCGGCGCCCCCGTCCGCGGCTGTGGTCCTTCCGTCTCCAGTTCCTTCGCCCCCGTCGCCGCAACCGGCCGCTGCGGTCATGCCGCTGCCGTCCGTCCCGGTCGTGATGGCGTCCGCGCCCACGGCCGCCAAGGCGACAACGGCGCCCAAGGCGGCTATGGCGCCCAAGGCGGCTGCGGCGCCCAAGGCGGAGCCGAAGCCGAAAGAAACGGCGCGGCGGCGCGATGCGCAGCGCAAGGCGGACGAGGCCCAGAAGGTCGCCGACAAAAAGGCCGCGGAGGACAAGGCGGACGCCGACAAGAAGGCGGCCGAGGAGAACACGCGCCAGCAGAAGATCCAGGCGGAGCGTGACAGGCGCGAAGCGGTGATCAATGCGGAGCGCGCGAAGCGCGAGGCCGAAGTCGCGAAGAAGACCGCGGAATTCGAGCGCCGCCGCCAGGAAGAAGTGAAGAAACACGACAAGACGGTCGCCGACGCCGCCGCCCGCCTGCGGCAGGCGCAGGCCGCCTACCAGGCGCAGGTGGACAAGAGGAAGAGCGACCGCTAGTCGCCGGCAGGGGAGCCATCATGTCAATCACACGCATCCGAAGAGCCGCGGGCGACGAATCTGGATTCTCGCTGGTGTTCGCCGCGGTCGGCATGCTGGGGTTCGTCGCCGTCAGCATGCTGGCGATCGACGTCGGCATGCTCATGACGGCGCGCAGCCAGGCCCAGAACTCGGCCGACGCCAGCGCGCTGGCGGGCGCGACGGCGCTGGTCTACAACGACTGGGACGACCGCAGCGCCAGCGGGCCGGCGGTCATGAACGCGCTGACCACGGCGCGCAAGAACCAGGTCATGGCCGTGATGGTGTCGGTCAAGGCCGCTGACATCGAGTTCCCGAACGATCCCTCGGGCCAGCCGACCCGGGTCAAGGCGAGCGTCTATCGCGACACCAGCCGGGGCAACCCGGTCGCCACCCTCGTGGCGTATTACTTCGGCATCAAGACGGCGGATATCTCCGCCACCGCGACCGCGGAAGCGTCGCCCGCAGACGCGATGACCTGCGTCAAGCCGTTCACTATTCCCGATCGCTGGATCGAGAAGCAGACCGGCCCCTTCGATCCGAACGACTCGTTCGACGTCTTCGCCAGCAAGAACAGGCCGCTCGCCGTCCCCGATATCTACATCGGGCCCGAGGACAAGGCCAACTACACTGGCTACGACGCCGAGCGCGACAAAGGCCTGGAGATCGTGCTCAAGGCCAACAACGACTCGAAGATCTTTCCGAGCTTCTACTATCCCTACGCGATCCCGGGCAGCAGCGGCGCGTCGGATTATCGCAACGACATCGCCACCTGCAACACCACCCTGATGCAGTTCGGCCAAATCTACAATCCCGAGCCGGGCAATATGGTCGGCCCCACCACGCAGGGCATGGGCGACCTGATCGCGCTCGACCCGAACGCACGCTGGGATGTCTCCACCAATCGTGTCGTGAGCTCGAAGCACCCGAGCCCGCGGGTCGTCGCGATTCCGCTGTTCGACCCGTACTACTACGCGGATGGCAAGATGAACGGCCGCAACGCCTCGCTCAAGTTCGTCAACTACCTCGGCTTCTTCCTCGAGGAGATGCGCGGCAACGAGGTGGTGGGGCGGATCACGCCGATCGGCGGGCTGCGCCAGGGGAACGGGAATCCGGCGCCGGCGGCGGCGTTTCCGAAGTCGATTCGCCTGGTTCAGTAGGGGTCCCATGGCTCAACTCACGGCGCAGGTCATCAGTTACGACGACGAATTCAAGCGGCAGGTGGCACGCCTGGTGCGCGCCTGCGGCGTCCCGGTTGGCGTGGTGGAGGGGCGGTCGGCGGAAGGGACCTGGCCCGACCTGGTGGTGGTGGACATCCGCTCCGACGCCTCGTCCGGGATGGCGGCGATCGAGCGGCTGCGCGCGACGAGCGCCAGCCTGGCAATTTTTGCGATCGCCGCGGCCGCGGAACCGGAGCTGATCCTCCAGGCGATGCGCGCGGGCGCCAACGAGTTCTTCCCCTGGAGCGCCGCGGAGGGATCGCAGGCGGCGCACGCGACCGAGGAGTCGTTCCACGGCGCGGTGCGGCGGACCGCGGCGCGGCGAGAGGCGGCGTCCGCCAGCGGCAAGCCGCCCTGCGTCACCCACGCGTTCCTTGGCGCGAAGGGCGGCGCCGGCACGACGACGGTCGCGGTCAACTGTGGTGTCGAGCTGGCCCGTCTCACCAAGCGGCCCACCGTGGTGGTCGACCTCAAGAACTGCCTCGGCGAGGTCGCGCTCTTTCTCGGTGTGCGGCCACGCTTCACGGTGCTCGACGCGATCGAGAACCTCCACCGCCTCGATAAGAACTTCCTCACCGAGCTGGTCGCCAAGCACAAGTCCGGGCTCGACATCCTGGCGGGATCCGAGCAGTTCGACCGTCCCAATGCGCAGGACGCGGGCGCCGTCGAGGAACTGCTGCGGGTGCTGGCCCGCACCTACGACTACGTGATCATCGACGCCGGCAACGTCATCAACTCCTGCGTCGCGGCGGCGCTCTACGCCGCCGACACCATCTTTCTCGTCACCAACCCCGACGTGCCGTCGATCCGCAACGCGCAGCGCCTGGTCGACCGCGTCCGGCAGCTCGGCGCCGGCAGCGAGCGGGTCAAGGTGCTGCTCAATCGCGCCTCCGACCAGCACCTGATCGCGCCTAAGCAGATCGAAACGGCCCTCGGCTACGGCATCTACCACACCTTCACCAACGACTACCGGACCGTCTCGACCGCGCTCAACTCCGGCGTGCCGCTGGCGCTGAGTAACAACACCGAGATCGCGGCGCAGTTCGACAGCTTCTCCCGTCATCTCGTCGGCATGGCGGACAAGGCCACGGCCGAGCCGGAACGCAAACGTGTCTTCCTGGGGATGTTCTGATGATCGCGAACGCCACCGCCACCGCCCCCGCCCCCGCCACCAGCATTGCTCCACGGCCGGGCTATCTCGATCTCAAGGCCAGCGTCCATCGCAAGCTGCTCAACCGCCTCAATCTCGAGGCGCTGGCCTCGGCGGATCGCTCGCGCGCGGAATCCGAGATCCGCACCCTGCTGTTCGAGCTGATCGCGGAAGAAGGCACGCCGCTCAGCATGAGCGAGCGCGAGGCGTTCTTCGCCGACGTCATCGACGAAGTGTTCGGCCTCGGCCCGCTCGAGCCGCTCCTGCGCGACCCGACCGTCAGCGACATTCTCGTCAACACCTACAAGCACGTCTACGTCGAGCGCCAGGGCAAGCTCGAAAAGCTGCCGACGACCTTCCAGGACGACCGCCACCTGATGCGCGTGATCGACCGCATCGTCAGCGGCGTCGGGCGCCGCGTGGACGACAGCTCGCCGATGGTGGACGCGCGGCTGCCGGACGGGTCGCGCGTCAACGCCATCATTCCGCCGCTCGCGGTGGACGGCCCGCTGCTCTCGATCCGCCGGTTTCCGGCGGAGCGTCTCAAGGCGCAGGACCTGATGAACATCAAGTCGATGACCCGGCCGATGCTGGAGTTCCTCGAGCATTGCGTCAGGGCGCGGCTCAATATGCTGATCAGCGGCGGCACCGGCGCCGGCAAGACGACGCTGCTGAACGTGCTGTCGGCGTTCATCTCCGAGCGTGAGCGCATCGTCACCATCGAGGACGCGGCCGAGCTCCAGCTCCATCAGGAGCACGTCGCGCGGCTCGAGACACGTCCGCCCAACGTCGAAGGCAAAGGCGCGATCAAGCAGCGGCAACTGCTGGTCAACGCCCTCCGCATGCGGCCCGATCGGATCGTGGTCGGCGAAACGCGAGGGGAAGAGGCGCTCGACATGCTCCAGGCGATGAACACGGGGCATGACGGCTCGCTGACGACCGTGCACGCCAACACGCCGCGCGACGCGCTGTCGAGAATCGAGACGATGATCGCCATGGGCGCCACCAACCTGCCCGAGCGCGCGATGCGCCAGCAGATCTCGTCGGCCATCCAGATCGTCATTCAGCAGTCGCGCATGAGCGACGGCACGCGCAAGGTGACGAGCATCTCAGAGATCACCGGCATGGAAGGGGACGTCATCACGATGCAGGAGATTTTCCTGTTCGAGAAGCTGGGCGTCAACCAGGACGGCAAGGTGATCGGCCGCTTCCGCGCCACCGGCGTGCGTCCCAAGGCCTGCGAGCGCCTCAAGACCGCCGGCATCCATCTGCCCCCCGACATGTTCGAGGGCGTGACCGAGGTGCGATGATGAACGCCTTCATCCTGGTGGCGGCGGTCTTCCTGCTCGGCATGGGCCTCGTGCTCGGGCTGTATTTCCTGGTCACCAAGGTGCCCGGGATGCTGCTGCAGCGGAAGCTGAGCAGCCGCCTCGACGAGGTGACGGCGCCTGCCGAGGAGACCGACGCCGACGGCGAGGTGCTGGTCAAGGAGCGGCACCGCGGGCTGCTGCCGGCGCTCGACCGGCTGGCCGCCGGCACCACGCGGGGCTTCGCGATGGCGACCTGGATCGAGCAGTCCGGCGTCCGCATCAGCATCAGTGCCCTGCTGCTAATCGCGTGCGCGCTGGGGCTGGTGGCCGGCTTCATCACGGCGACGGCGCTGCGGCTCACGGTCGGCTGGCTGGCGGCGGGTTTCGGGTTCGCCGTGCCGTTCGTCGTCTTGCGCGTCAAACGGACGCGCCGGTTGCGCGCCTTCGAGGAGGCTTTTCCCGAGGCGCTCGACCTGGTCTCCCGCGCGCTCAAGGCCGGCCATGCCTTCGCCACCGGCATGAAGATGGTTGCCGACGAGATGCCGGAGCCGATCGGTCCGGAGTTCAGAAAGACCTTCGACGAACAGAACTTCGGCCTCCCGCTCAAGGATTCCCTCGCGAACCTGACGGTCCGCATCCCGCTGCTGGATGTCCGGTTCTTCTCGACCGCGGTCCTCATCCAGCGCGAAACCGGTGGCAACCTCTCGGAGATCCTGGAGAACCTCGCCCACGTCGTGCGTGAGCGGTTCAAGATCCTGCGCCAGGTGCGCGTCTACACGGCGCACGGCCGCCTGACCGGATACGTGCTGCTCGGGCTGCCGGTCTTTCTCGCCATCGCGCTTGCGTTCATCAATCCAGAGCACATGCAGCTGCTGTTCACGGAGCGCCTCGGACACATGATGCTCGGCGCTACCGTCATCATGCAGACCGTCGGCTACTTCTGGATCCGGCAGGTCGTGAAGATCGAGGTATAGCCGTGACCATGATGATGCCGCTGTTCGCCTTCGTGTTCGGCACCGCGCTCGTCGCGGCGGCCGCCTACGCCTTGATGCCCACCCGCGCCGCGGCGATCGATCGCCGGCTCCAGGAGCTGACGCTGGCCCGCGACGAAGAGGTCAAGCCCCGCTTCCAGTCGCTCATCGGCATGCTCAAACGCCTGGGTGAAAAGGCGCCGCGGTCGACCAAGGAGATGGGCAGCCTGCGGTTGCGCCTGGTGCAGGCCGGCTTCCGCCGCGACGAAGCCTTGACCATCTTTTTCGGCATCCGCGTCGCCTTTGCGCTGGCCCTGTTCGGACTCTTCGGCACCTCGATCGTGGGGCGTCCCAACGTCACGCTGGCCCTGGGCGCGCTCGGGCTCGGTTACATCCTTCCTGGCATGGTGCTGGCGCGCATGGCCAAGCGCCGCGCGCACCGGATCCGGCTGTCGCTCGCCGACATGCTCGACCTGCTGGTCGTCAGTGTCGAGGCCGGCTTGGGTCTCGACCAGGCGCTGCAGCGAGTGGGGCAGGAACTCGCCTTCGCCTATCCGGAACTGTCGGACGAGCTCAGGCTCATCAACCTCGAATTGCGGGCCGGCAAGCCGCGCTCCGAGGCGCTCCGCAACCTCGCCAACCGCACCGGCGTCGACGATCTCGGGTCGCTCGTGACCATGCTGATCCAGACCGACAAGTTCGGCACCAGCGTCGCCCAGTCGCTGCGCGTCTACTCGGAGACACTGCGGACGAAACGGCGGCAGCGCGCCGAAGAAGCGGCGGCCAAGACCGGCGTCAAGATGGTCTTTCCGCTCGTCATCTGCATCTTCCCGGCGATTTGGGTCATCACGATCGGTCCGGCGGCCATCAAGTTCGTGACGGTGCTCTTTCCGATGGTGGAGAACGTGCGATGAGGCGGCTGGTCGCCCGCAACGCCAGCCTCAATACCGTGCTCGCGGAGCGCGTCGCCGTCGCCGCTACCCGCGCCGCCCGCGCGGTCGGCCTGCTATCACGCACCGGTCTCGAGCCCGGCGAGGCGCTGTGGATCGTGCCGAGCCGCGGCGTGCACACGTGGGGCATGCGCTTCGCGATCGACATGGTGGCGCTGGACGAAGAAGGCCGCGTCATCGACTGCGTCTCGAACCTGCGGCCGTGGCGGGTGAGGCTGCCCAGGCGCGGCACCGCCGGCGTGCTCGAACTCGCGGCCGGGACGCTGGCCGCCTCGCACACCAGCCTCGGCCACACCATCGTGCTGGAGATGGTCGGCCGCGAGGGTGTCCGATGATGACCGTCGCGACCGCCCCCGGACTGGAAACGTCTCAGGCGCGGACCGCGACCGGTCCCAGCGCTCAGGCGCCGATGCCGCCGGCCCCGCCTGCCACGATCGCCGAGACCGGGCTGCATCCCGATACGCTCTCGCAGCTCATGTTGAAGACGTTGATTGCCGGCGAGTCCAGCGGCACGCAGCTCGCGGAGAGCCTGCGCCTGCCGTTCTCGGTGCTTGACGCCATGGTGCAGCACGGCCGCGTCGAGAAATTGATCGAGGTGCGCGGCGCCGGCGGCGTCGGCACGGCGGGCTACCGCTACGCGCTCACTGATCTCGGACGCGACCGCGCGATGCAGTTCCTCGATATCAGCCGCTACGTCGGCCCGGCGCCGGTTCCGCTCGCCCAGTACAACGCCTATGTCCGCGCCTCCATGGCGGCCCGTCCCTGGGTCGATCGGGATCGCCTGGCCACCGGCTTTCAGGACCTGGTCGTCAACCAGGAGATGTACGACCTGCTCGGCCCGGCCGTCAACTCGGGCAAGTCGCTCTTCCTGCACGGCGCACCCGGCAACGGCAAGACCGTCGTCGCCGAGGGCATCGGCCGCGCCCTCGGCACCGACATGCACACGCCGCACGCGGTGGACGTGGACGGCCAGACCATCACCATGTTCGACCCCGTCAGCCACGTCGCGACCGCGCCTCCAGGAGGCGCGCAGAGCGTGGTCTCCAACGCCGTCTACGACCGGCGCTGGATCCAGATCCGCCGTCCCGTTGTCGTCGTCGGCGGCGAGCTGACGCTCGAGATGCTCGACCTGACCTTCAACCCCATCTCGAAGTTCTACGAGGCGCCCATCCAGGTGAAGGCCAACGGCGGCGTCTTCGTCGTGGACGACTTCGGGCGCCAGCGGATTCCGCCCAGGGACCTCTTGAACCGCTGGATCGTGCCGCTCGAAAGCCGCGTCGACTACCTCACGCTTCACACCGGCCGCAAGTTCGAGGTCCCGTTCAACGTGTTCATCATCTTCGCGACCAATCTGCAGCCGGCGTCGCTCGCCGACGAGGCGTTCCTTCGCCGGATTCCCTACAAAATCCGCGCGAAGAATCCGACCATCGACGAGTACGCGCGGATCTTCGAGCTGAACTGCCGCAAGCGGGGCATCGCGTTCGACCCGGTGATGGTCGACTACCTGCTCCGCACCTACTACGATCCGCGTCAGCTGCAGATGCGCGCATGCCACCCGCGTGACCTGATCGAGCAGGTCGTTGACATGTGCCGCTACCAGCAGAGGGACACCGCGATGACCCGGGAGCTGCTCGACGCCGCCTGCGCCAACTACTTCCTCGAGGAGCAGGGGTCACAGGGGAACGAGTCATGAAGCGATTCGCGCTGGCGTTTCCCACCGGCCACGCACGCACGGCGAACGCCCCCGCGTTCGACAGCGCCCCCCACGCGTGGGCGGGCAGTCATGCGCTGGCGGAGGCGGCCGCCAAGGTCATCGTGGTCACGCTGTTCTCCACCATGGCGTACCGGCTCGCCGGGGACTGGCTCGCGACGGGGCACGCGACCGGGATGCTGCTCCTCGCGAGCGAAAGCCTCGTCGTGGCGCTGACGCTCGTCCGCCGGCCCGCCGGGACCGTCGATCGGACGTGGACCGCCAGGCTCCTGACCGGGTTCTCGACCTTCGGCCCCAACCTCGTGAGGCCCGTGGCGGCCGGCGC
>JBKJRJ010000155.1:0-5304 GCA_046594705.1 Vicinamibacterales bacterium | reverse complement strand
CCGCTTCGAGAACGACGTGTTGCTGAAGCGGGAAGACCTCCAGCCGATCTTCAGTTTCAAAATTCGCGGGGCCTACAACCGCATCGCGCGGCTCTCCGAGGCGGAGCGCGCGCGCGGCGTCATTGCGGCCAGCGCGGGCAATCACGCCCAGGGCGTGGCCTTCTCCGCCAGGCGCCTCGGCCTGCGCGCCGTGATCGTCATGCCGCGGACCACCCCGGAGATCAAGGTCGAGGCCGTGCGCGCGCTCGGCGCGGAGGTGGTGCTGGCCGGCGACCGCTACGAAGAGGCCCAGCAGCACAGCGCGCGGATGGCGGAAGACACGGGCATGGTGTTCGTGCACCCGTTCGACGATCCCCTGGTGATCGCCGGCCAAGGGACAGTCGCCGTCGAGATGCTACGGCAGAGCCCGACCCTGAATGCCGTCTTCGTGCCGGTCGGCGGCGGCGGCCTGATCGCCGGCATGGGCGCCTACATCAAGGCGCTCCAGCCCGACGTGCAGGTGATCGGCGTCGAGCCGGTGGACGCGGACGCGATGGCGCAGTCGCTGGCGGCCGGCCGCCGCGTGCGGCTCAGCGAGGTCGGCATGTTCGCCGACGGCGTCGCGGTCCAGCAGGTCGGCGAGCACACCTTCCCCATCGTCCAGGCCACGGTGAGCGAGGTGATCCGCGTGGACAACGACGAGATCTGCGCGGCGATCAAGGACATCTTCGACGACACGCGCACGATCGCGGAGCCGGCGGGCGCGCTGGCGCTCGCGGGCCTGAAGTCGTACGTCGAGACCCGGCGCGTGCGCGGCCAACGGCTGGCCGCCGTCCTGAGCGGCGCCAACATGAACTTCGATCGCCTGCGCTTCGTCGCCGAGCGGGCGGAGTTGGGCGAAGGGCGCGAAGCGCTGCTGGCGGTGACCATTCCCGAGCGGCCCGGAGCGTTCCGCGGGTTCTGCGGCGCCCTCGGCGCGCTGGTCGTGACCGAGTTCAATTACCGGCTGAGCGGGCGCGACGCGGCGCAGATCTTCGTCGGCGTCGCCACGCGGTCGCACGGCGAAGGCGCCGAGCTGGCGGCGCGGCTACGGAGCCTCGGCTACGAAACGGCCGATCTGTCGGGTAACGAGATGGCCAAGCTCCACGTGCGGCACATGGTGGGCGGTCGTTCGCCCGCGGCCGCATCCGAGCGCGTTTGCCGGTTCGAGTTTCCCGAGCGCCCGGGCGCACTCCTGGAGTTTCTCGACGCACTGGGCGGGCGCTGGAACATCAGCCTCTTCCATTACCGCAACCACGGCGCCGATTTCGGGCGCGTGCTGACCGCCTTCGAAGTCCCGCAATCGGAGCGCGCCGCCTTCGATGCGTTCCTGTCGAACCTGGGCTACCGCTTTCACCTCGAGGAGAACAACGACGCGTATCGCCGGTTCCTGGGTGACGACCGCCAACGCTGAGCACGGACCGCGACGGCCGTCAGCAATTCGCGTGCACGCGCTGTAAGTCGCGCGGCCACGCCGACGACAGCCGTCCCCGGCGGACCGCCGCGAAGATTCCTACTGCGGTGCCAGCGCAATCCTGATGTTCGTCACCGCCGTCCCGTCCTTCATGAAGCGGGCGCAGCCCTGCCAGTTGTTCTTTTCATTGACGACCTTGAACACCAGGACGTTCTGTCCTTTCGCCAGCGTGACCTCGCCGCTGTCGGTGTCCTTCTCGAGCGTGCGGGTCTCGGTGAACGCCACCACCTGCTTGCCGTTGACCCACGCCTTGGTCTGATCGTTCGAGCCGATGGACAGCTTCACCTTCATCTCGGCGTCGGCGATGACATACGCCACGGCGTAGCCGGCCACATCCTCGCCCCGCTCTTTGCCGAACGCCTGGAGGAAATCGATGAAGAAATCAGCGGTCTTGTGCGCCTTCCAGGCCAGATCCTTACCGTTGACGTTGACTCTGTCCCCGGCTTTTGGGGTGACCGTCGCCTCCCCCTTGAGGAAATCCTTCTGGATTTCGGAAGCGCCAGAGTCCTCGACGATGGCGATGGGGGCGAGGACCAGCCAGTCACGGATGAATCCTTCCTTGTCGGGGCTGAACGTCTCCAGCCCAGGCAGGAGGCTGACGCTGAGGAAGGCAACGATCAGGGAAGCTGTCATGAGATCTCCTTCAAAACCATTGGAACTCGAGTGGTCACTTTCTCGACGGCATCCAGCGAAGCGCCGCAATCCTGAAGTATATTCTCGACTGCGGTAAAGTTACCGCCCGCCCCTTGCCATGCCCATCGTCGAGCATTCATCGCTGCCGACTTTCCGTGATTTGCGTCGCCAGGGACAGACTGTGCTCACGCTCGACGAAGCGCGGCGGCAGAACGGGCGCGCCGTGCATGTCGGCCTTCTCAACATGATGCCCGACGCCGCCTTTCAGCCGACTGAGCAGCAGTTCATGCGCCTGGTCGGAGGCTCGAGTCAGCCGGCGCAATTTTATGTCCACTGCGTCACCGTCGAGGGGTTGACACGCGGCGACGCCACCCAGGCCTACATCGCCCGGCACTACGAAAACCTCGCCTCGATTCGTGCCGACGGCCTCGATGCCCTGATCATCACGGGGGCGAACCTGGTGAACCCGGGCCTCGAGCAGCAGCCCTTCTATCGGCCGCTGACGGACGTCATCGGGTGGGCCACCGAGCACGTGACCTCGGTGCTGTGCTCCTGCCTGTCGACGCACGCGTTGATGAAGTTCCTGCATGGGATCGACCGTCGGCCTCTGCCGGCCAAGAAATGGGGCGTCTACAGTCACCAGGTCGTGGCGCCCGGTCATCCCCTGCTGCGCGGCATCCGCGCGCCGTTCGACGTGCCCCACTCACGCTACAACGCGATCTCGCGCGAGCAGTTCGAGGAGGCGGGCCTGGCCATCCTGATCGAGAGCCCCGAGGCCGGCGTCCACGCGGCGGTCAGCGCGGATCAATTCCGCCGGGTCTATTTCCAGGGTCACCCGGAATACGACGCCAACAGCCTGCTCAAGGAATACAAGCGTGAGGTCCTGCGGCATTTCCAGGGCGAACGCGACCTGCCGCCGTTCCCCGAGCACTACTTCTCGAGCGGGGCGGCGTCGGTCATCACGCGCTATCTGGAGAGGGCACACCAGGCGCATGCCGCCCATGCGCCCCTGCCGGAATTCCCGGAGGCCGAGGTGGTCCCCTTTCTCGACAACACCTGGGCAGACGCCGCCAGCGCGATTTTCGACAATTGGCTCGACCTGGTCTATCAACTGACGAACCCGGACCGTCGCCTTCCTTTCAAGGATGGCGTCGACCCACACCGGCCGTTGGAGTCTGTGCTCCCGGCCCCTGGCAGCAACGCTGATTTCACAATGGAGCGAAAGAACCGATGAAGGACGAAACGCTGGCCCTCCACGCGGGCTATGTCACCGACCCGACCACCAAGTCGGTGGCCGTGCCGATTTACCAGACCGTCGCCTACGAGTTCGACAACGCGCAGCACGCGGCGGATCTCTTCAATCTCGTGGTGCCGGGCAACATCTACAGCCGCATCATGAACCCGACCAACGACGTGCTGGAACAGCGCGTGGCGGCGCTCGAAGGAGGGCTGGCGGCACTGGCGCTCAGTTCGGGTAGCGCGGCCGTCACCTACTCCGTGCTGACGATTGCCCAGACCGGCAACAACATCGTGTCCGTGCCGCTGCTCTATGGCGGCACCTACACGCTGTTCGCGCACGCGCTCCCCAGCTGGGGCATCGACGTCCGCTTCGCCAAGGACGACAGCGCGGCGGCCCTCGAGGCCCTGATCGACGACAAAACCGCCGCGGTGTTCTGCGAAACCATCGGCAATCCGGCCGGGAACATTCCCGACCTCGCGGCGATTACGGCGATGGCGCACAAGCACGGCGTGCCGGTGATCGTGGACAACACGGTCGCGACGCCGGTGCTCATGAAGCCGATCGAATTCGGCGCCGACATCGTGGTGCATTCGCTGACGAAGTACATGGGCGGCCATGGCAACTCGATCGGCGGCATCATCGTCGATTCCGGCAAGTTCCCCTGGGCGGAGCAGAAGGCGCGCTTTCCCATGCTGAACAACCCCGAGCCGGCGTATCACGGCGTGGTCTACACGGAGGCGCTCGGGCCGGCCGCCTACATCGGCCGCGCGCGCACCGTGCCGCTGCGCAACACCGGGGCGGCCCTGAGTCCGTTCAATGCCTTCCTCTTCCTGCAAGGCATCGAAACGCTGGCGCTGCGGATGGAACGCCACGTCGCGAATGCGATGACGGTGGCCCATCATCTGGAGAAGCATCCGGCGGTCGCCTGGGTGAACTACGCCGGCCTCAAATCCTCGCCCTACTATCAGCTGGCCCAGAAGTACACCAAGGGCCGGCCGTCGGGGTTGTTGACGTTCGGCATCAAGGGTGGCTTTGACGCGGGCGTGAAATTTTATGATGCGCTCAAGCTGTTCAAACGGCTGGTGAATATCGGCGACGCCAAGTCGCTGGCCGCGCATCCCGCATCAACCACGCATCGCCAGCTCAGCGAAGCGGAGTTGAAGGGCGCCGGCGTGACGGCCGACATGATTCGCCTGTGCATCGGCATCGAGGGGATCGAGGACATCCTCGAGGACCTCGACCAGGCCCTGGTGGCCGCCAAGGCGTGACGGCGGCGGGCTGAACCCGCGCCGGCGCACCCCCGCGCGATCCTCGCTGCGGGCGAAGCTCTGTGTTGCCCGCAACCAATCTGAGCGCGATTGGTCGGCGGAGGCTGCGGCCCAGGGTGGACGATTACAACGCGCCGGACGATTACAATGCGCCGGACGATCGGTCACGCGCCGGAGCACACAGGGTGCGCAGCATCGCGTCCAGGATCACCACATCGATCGGCTTGACCAAATGGCCCTGGAATCCGGCCGCCGTGGTGCGTTCCCGATCCTTTTCGAGGCCGTAGCCGGTCACCGCCACCATCCGGACCTGCGCCCATCGAGGCCGGCGGCGCAGCGTCCCGGCGACTTCGTAGCCATCGAGCACTGGCAGCCCGAGGTCGAGCAGCACTACGTCTGGCACGTAGTCAGGAGGCAACTGGAACGCCTGATGGCCGTTGTAGAAGACGTGGACGTGGTGCCCCAACTCCCGCAACGAATCCGCCAGCATGTCGGCGGCGTCGGCATGGTCGTCAACCAGCACAATGTCGAGGTTGGCACCTGCCGGAGCGTCTGACGCCCCTACCGGTGGCGCAGACGGCGAAAGGCTTCCTGGCGCAGCCAACGGCAGTTCAATGATGCACTCCGTCCCGAGTCCCCGGCCTTCGCTCTTCAGCGTGACCGTCCCGTGA
>JBKJRJ010000144.1:0-2994 GCA_046594705.1 Vicinamibacterales bacterium | reverse complement strand
TGGCGGATCTCCTCGAGCTTCAGCTTGGTGCCGACACCATCGAGCGTTCCTTTGGCGTTGCCTTTCCCGGCGATCGAGTGGCACATCATGCACTTCTGCTCGGCGTACACTTTCGCGCCCTTCTCGAGCACCTTGGCGTCCTGCGCGGCGGCGGGAGCGGCGAGGGCCACGAGCGCGAGCGCCGCCATGGTTCCAATCAACACACGTTTCATCGGTGGTCCTCCAAAGCAGGTGGCGAAATGTCGAACAGGCGCATGACGAGGGGGGCGATGCCCGCGCTGCCCGGCGCCTCCAGGGCCGCGTCCAGGCGGGCGGCGAAACCCTGGGCAAGTTCCAGCGTCAGCGCGTCCACCTCGGCGCGGTGTGCCGGACTGAGTGAGGCCGTTTTCCGCCGAAGTCTGAGAAGTTCGCTCCGGCAGACGGTTTCAAATCGTTCGTGTAACGCGAACCCCACAGGACTCATGCGGGATGGGGTCGCAAGGACGGTACCACGTACCGTCCCGCGATGACCTCGCTGTTTCTCAAGGGATTTCCCACGAAGCTCGACAGGAGTCACGAGGCCGTTCCCCGCCCGATGCCGGATTCCCGGCATCCGCCGCCAGCCCGCATTCGCCTCGCGAACAGCGGCCGGGCGGCGACTCGCAGCGCGCGCCGCCACACCTCATACGCCACCTTTCCCGCCGTCGTCGGCACCAGCATCGCCGCGTCGTCAGGGTTGACAACCAGGCTGACCTCGATGTTGGGGGCGAGTCCAATCGGGACCCGGTGCCGGCGGCAGGCGTCGTACACGGCGGCCAGCACCCGTCGCATGTCGTCGTAGGCGGGCGGCGGCCAGGCCTCCATGTCCGACCCGATGGTGGGCCGGAACACGCACACGGTCGGAAAGGCGCCGACCGAGGTGATCCGCTCAATCGCCGCGAGCGTGTGCGCGATGGGTTCGATGCCGGCAATGATTTCGCCCGACACCGCGCCGCGCGGCATCCGCGCCGCGCAGTAATCCATCGCCTGGAGGAACAGCTGCTGCCCCAGCACGCGCGCCTTGCCGGGACAGATTCGCGCGAACCACTCGGGATCGAACAGCTCGAGGCAAAACGAGAAATGATCGACGCCGAGGTCAATCAGCCGATCGTAGGCGCTGAAGTCGGCCTCGGGCGTGAGCTGCACGCCGACCAGCAGGCCCACCTTCTCTTTCACGGCCTTGACATACGCCTCCGCGGACCGCAGTCCACGCGTGCCCTGGAACCCGCCGTTGAAATGCACGAAGGTCACGCCCGATTCATCCTTCGCCGCGTGGCACGTCTCGACGACGTCGTCCACGGTCTTCACCGCGGATTCGTGGCCGCCGACGTTCGTCCCGGTCGTGCAGAACTTGCAGTTCAGGGCCGGCCGATAATTCCAGAACGCGCAGACGGGATTGATGTAGATGCCGAGGTAGGTGCCCTGCATGACGCCGATGCGTGACATCGACACCTCGCGTGACGTCTCGCGCCGGTACCACGCGGGCTGCGGCGGGAGATCCACGCGGTAACGGCGGGCGTGCTCCTCGTCGTACACCGAGTAGCCCGTCTCGCGGCTCAACTCCAGCACATACGGCGACGTCCGGGCAAACGCCTCCGCGACCGGGGCGTTCACCCACACGTCGCGCTTGAGCCACGAGTTCGACGGAATGACGATCTCGAGGCCCGAGCCCAGCCCGGCGCGCGTGCGCGAGATGCCCCGGGCGCCTTCGAGCGACACCTCGGCGGGAACCCGGAGCCCGCGACAGAACAAATCGATTTCGAGCTCGCAGGCGTTCAGCGGCATGTGGAGCTCTCCGCCGGCTGCCCCGCCGTCACGAGAACTTCCTGTTGATACCGCCAGTTCACCCAGGCGTCGATGCCTTCACCGCTGCGGCCGGGCACGGCCAGGTATTGGACATCTGGCCTCACGCCGCGAAGCGCGTCCACGATCCGGTCGGTGCTGATGTCCGGCAGATGCGGGAGCAGGTCGATTGTGGAGACGCGTCCAGGCACGCCCAGGCACATCAGAGGCTCCTTGTCTTCGCGGCGGCGACGGCCGCCTGACCGAGCGCGATCCCGCCGTCACCCGGCGGCACGCGCTCGTGCAGGTAAACGGTGAATCCGGGCTCGAGGCCGCGGACGATCGATTCGGTGAGACGCGCGTTCTGGAAGCACCCGCCCGACAGCACGATCGGCATCCGCTCCCTGCCGCACGCCGCCGCCCGCACCATATCGATGCTGGCGGCCGCCAGCGTGTTGTGGATCCGGCCGGCGATGCGCGACACCGGCTCGCCGCCCAGGAACTCGAACACCGCGTGGCGGACGGCCACGCGCAGGTCGACCTGCCAGGGGCTCGATGCCTGGTCGAGGTCGTAATCGTACCGCCCCTTCTGCGCTGGGTCGGCCGCCATGTTGAGCTCGAACGCGATCTGTCCTTCGTACGACGCGGTGCGGCGATCCAGGAGGAGCGCGCCGAAGGCGTCGAAGTACCGCCCCAGTCCGTGCGCCGGCGGGGCGTTGAACCCGCCGCGGATCATCCGCTGGACGACGTCGAGGTCCGCCGCCGGGACGTGCCGGAACACCGGGAACCCGTCGAGCGGCGCCTCTCCCTTGAACGCATCGTCCAGCAGGGCGAGCGCGAGGCGCCAGGGCTGCCGGACCGCCGCGTCCCCACCCGCGAGTGGAATCGGGCGGAAGGTGCCGAGCCGCGTGAACTCCGCGTAGCCGGCCAGCAGGAGCTCGGAACCCCAGGCCGCCCCGTCGGAGCCCAACCCTGTCCCGTCATACGCAAGGCCGAGCACGGGACCGGCGAGGCCGTGTTCCGCCATGACGGACGCGATGTGGGCGTGATGGTGCTGCACGCCGATCGCGACGACCCCGGGACGGGCCAGCGCGTAGCGCGTCGAGAGATAGTCGGGATGCAGATCGTGGGCGACGATCTCCGGCCGCACGTCGAGAAACTGCGACAGGCGCGCGATCGCCGCCTCGTATTCCC
>JBKJRJ010000107.1:0-3216 GCA_046594705.1 Vicinamibacterales bacterium | reverse complement strand
GGCTGACATGAATCGACACGCCTTCGAGGTCGAGCGCCACGCGGGCCCGCAGGGTGGCATCGCCCGGCGGATCCGTGTTTCCGAATACGGCGTGCACGGGCGCGATGGCGTGCAACTCGTCGAGGACACCCTGGCCGCCGACGTCCCCCGCGTGGAGGATCAAGGCGACGCCCTTCAGGGCCTCGAACAGTTCAGGCCGGACGAGGCCGTGCGTATCGGAGACAAGACCGACGATCAACCCGCAAACTTATATCCCATTCCGTGGACGGGTGAGAATGAACTGCGGGTGGCGCGATCTTAGTGATGGTCGTGGGGGGGCGCGGGGCGCCGCAGCGCGCGATCGGCGATGAGGAAGTACGGCAGCGCCAGCATCGACAGCGCGGCGGCCGTGCCGAAGGCGGCCGTGAAGCCGTAACGACTGATGATCCAGCCCATGCCCGTTGACCCCGTGCCGATGCCGGTGTCGAAGCAGGCCAGGATCGCTCCGAACGCGGCGCCGCGGCGATCCGCCCCGACATGCCGCATGACGTAGCTGGCGAACACGGGATACGCGGTGCCGAACCCGGTGCCGAAGATCGCGGCGGACACGATCAGCCAGAATCGCGTGCCCCCGAACACCAGGCAAGACATCCCGAGCGTGATCAGGACCAGGCACGGCAGAAACACCCGCCGATACCCGAACCGATCCCCCAGCCGTCCAGCCAGCGGCCGCGTCACGAGAATCGCGATCGCCATCGTCGTCAGATAGATCCCCTTGGGCGTGACGCCGTTGGCGTCCGCATAGAGGGCGGTGAAGCTCGTGATCCCCCCGTAGCCGAACGAATAGAGGAAGAGGGTGAACGAGAGAATGAGGACGCGCCACTCGATGAGCCGCGTCCTGGGACGTCCCTCCGGGGCGGAAACGATCGGCTGAGGCGGCAGACGCCAGGCGATGATCGCCATGACGATGTTGAGAGCCGCCGCTTCCAGGCAGAGCGCCCGCCAGCCGAATTGGAAGACCCAGAAGCCGATCGTCGGTGCGACGGCGATCGCCGCGATGGTCGACAGCCCCCAGTAGGCGATCCCTTCAGCCCGCCGGCTCTCGGGCAGGATGTTGGTCATGTAGGCTGCCGAGCCGGTCAGCAGGCCGGACCAGAACAACCCGTGCACGAGCACCAGCGCCAGCATCACCTTGTAGCTCGGAATCAGCGCGTAGGCGATCGAGAAGCCCGTGATCGCGATGCTCGAGATAATCAGGATTCGACGCGGACCCACGCGGTCGGCCAGCGAGCCGGTGACGGGAGCCGATAAAGCTGAGGCGTAGGTCAGGAATCCGAGGAACAGCCCGGCCGCCGACGTGCCGCCTCCCAGAGCCAGGATGTGAAACGGCGCCGTCGGCAGCAGCTGGAACGCGGAAAGAAAGACGGTGAACGAAAATCCGCACATCACGAAAAAGCGCGGCGAGAACAGGCGGTCCGGCAATCCGTCTGATTTTAGCGCGATGACCGGATCGACGCGCGCCACGCCGGCACCAGGCTGGCCAGCCCGGCCACCGTCATCAGCACCACCGCGACCGCTTCCGGCTTCGGGCGTAAGACGGTTAAGATGACGGGATGGATCGGGATCTTACAAATTTCAGGCCGTCGAAACTGTGGCGGCGCATGCCGCTCGAGCAGCGCGTGGACGCCGCGGGCCTCTTCTGGGAAGACGAACACTCGGCAGACCAGCAGATGGAGGCGGTCGCCGCCATTGCCACCCACATGAAGTTCCGTCCCAGGAGCATCGTGACCCTGGCACCGGACCGGCGCGCCAAGTATCTGGCGCAGCTGCCGACCGTGACCGACGCCATCGCCGCGCGCGCGCTCGTCAACTATCACCTCGAGCGGCAGCGCCCCATGATGGGGGCGTTTCTCGACTTGCTGGGAATCGCGCACGAGAACGGCCTGATTAGCGAGGAGAACCTCCCGAAACCGGAGGAGGCCAAAGTGAAGGCCGCCGCGGGCGAGCTCGCCACCAAGTTTCCCGCGGAAGAGGTGTCGCTCTATCTTGCGACGCTGGTCTCGCAGGATCCGGAGACCTGGGATGCGCTGGTCGACGTCGCCGACCCTGGGGCCTAGTCCCCTGGAACCGTGATGCCTACCCTAATGCCCGGGCGGGGCATCCCGCGTCCCACCCCACCGCGCAAGAAACGCGCGGCGGGGGCCCCGGCTCGCGGCGCGGCTCTTCGCTCACGGATGCCCAAGAAGCTCGCTCTTCGCACGTTGCGCTCCGACTAGACGAGCGGAGCGTTGCGCTCCGACGAACCGAGCGTTGCGCTCCCCTTCAGGACAGCGTTGCGCGGATTTCCGCCGCCGCACGAAGGCCACTCTCGACCGCGCCGTTCATGTAGCCCTGAAACTTGATGCTGGTGTGCTCGCCGGCGAACACGATGCGGCCGGCGGGACGCGCCAGCCATGCGCGCCAGAGCGGATCGAACGACGGGTCGAAGTAGGCGTAGCCGCCCCGGGCCCAGGGGTCGTCCTCCCACACGATCGTGCGGGAGGCCAGCAGCCCCGACGGTTTTCCCAGCCATCCAATCTCACGCACCACGCCGGCCTCGGCGTCGCGCGCCAGCATGTCCTGTAATCCGCTCGAGGCGCGCCCGCCCGCCAGGAAGCTTAGGATGCCCCGGGGGCCCCGCTGCTGTTCATTGCCGTCCCACACGGCGCCGGTGGGCAGGTCGCTGCCAAACGCCACCGGACGCCCGCGCTTCCGCCAGAAGCGCCGCTCGAACTGCAGCAGCAGTCGCGTCGCGCATCCGTAACGCAGGTGCGCCATCGCATCGTGCTGTGGTTCCGGCAGGGCCGGCTCGAAGATCACCTCGCGGGCCGTGCTGGCCGGCAGAGCGCAGACAAAGTAGTCACCCGGCAGTTCCGCGCGCCGGCCGCCGCGATCGTCAACCGTGACGCGCACGCCCTGCGGCGACTGCGCCACGCGCCGCACAATCGACTGCCGCAGGATCGTGCCGCGCAGCCGCCTGGCGATCCCGGTGGCGAGCCGATCGTTGCCGCCCGAGACGCGGAACCGCTCGCCGCGACCCGGAGAACCCGACGCGGCGAACTGTTCGACCAGCGGCAGCAGCGAGAGGTCCTCGGGATCGGCCAGGAAGAATCCTCTGAAGCTGCGCATCGCGGCCCTGAACGGCTCCGCTGCGTGGACGGTGTCGAGCCAGTCGGCCACCGAGGTACGCGCCAGGCG
>JBKJRJ010000349.1:0-13926 GCA_046594705.1 Vicinamibacterales bacterium | reverse complement strand
ATGACCTTCACGATGGACATGCCGACCAGCAGCATGATGTCGTCCGGATGCTCGTCGCGAGCCACGGGCACTGCGCACGTTGACCGCGCGACGATGACGATGACCGGCGCATACGGCGGCTCGAACTCGTGCTCCGGGACCTACGGGAGCGGCCAGATGACCATGACGCGCCGGTGAGACAACTCCCCGTCGGTGGCCGAGTGCTGAGGAGGTCGGGGCTCCGATGTCGGATCTCCGTACCCTGATCGCCCGGTGGCGCGACGACCCCGGCGCCACCTACCGCAGCTGGTTCCTGTGGGACGAGCGGCTGAAGAACTTTCGCGCGATCCGCCGCGGCATCCTCCAGGTCGTGGGGGAAATCGCGGGCGATACATTCGGCAACGTCTACAAAGGATCGTCACTCGAGATCGCCGTGCGCGCGATTGCGGAACAACGGCAGATGTTCAGGGGAGCGGACCACGCGTTCCTGTGGAAACCCAAGTTGCGTATCCCTGACATCTACGAGTCGCGCGACAACCAGATCGCGTTCGGCCGATTCCTGGAGGCGTGCTGCGGCTGCGACGATGAAGCTGCCATCCTGCGTCAGATTCGCACGTTGGATGCGCAGAAGATCAAGGGCCTTGGCCCCGCCGCGGCCAACCTCCTGTACTTCCTGCACCCGACCATCGTCCCTCCGTTCAATACCGCGATGGTGAAGGGTTACAACGCTCTGACGGGCGCCAGGGTTCGGCTGGGCCGATGGGAGGATTTCCTGGCGATGCGCGAAGGCGTCCTGCGCCTCAACGGACAGTATCGCGACCTGCTGTCGAACGACTTAGGCGCGATCGGCGGTTTGCTGTTCGACCTCGGGGCCGGTCGCTACTCCGCTCCGCCGCGCGACGGGGACGCGGCGCGCGAGGTCGAGTGGCTCGCGGATCTCGCGCGTGTCCGTACCGCCGCGCAGAGCAAGGCCGACGCTGCGCGAGATGCCGGCGACCGGAGCCACACGGAAGTCCAGTGCTGGCTGAGGGACCTCGGGCGCGCGCTGGGCTATGAGGTGCATATCGCCATCAACGACCGCAACCGCGACTGCGCGGCAGGGCGGCTCGGTGAGGGGTGCGCGACCGAACTGCCGGCCCGCCTCCGCGATGCGCCGGGGGCCGACGCCGTCCGCCTGATCGACGTGTTGTGGATCAAGGCGGGCGATGTCGTGGCGGCGTTCGAGGTGGAGCACTCGACGACCATCTATTCAGGGCTCGTGCGCCTGCTCGATCTGTCGCTAGGCGCCCCGGCCGCCGTCGCGCGCGAGTTGTTCATCGTGGCCCCGGACGATCGCGAGGACGAGGTCCGCGCACAAGTCCAGCGCCCTGCGTTCAGGGGCGTCAGCGACCTCCGCGTTCGTTACCTGCCGTACGGTGAGCTGAGCCGACATCGCGACACCATGGCGCGCTTTGGCGAAGGGCTCAAAGCCATCCAGGCGGTGTCGCGGGTGCTCGCCTAGTAGGGGGCAGGCGACCGTTCCGGGTCGAGCGCTGATGCCGCCTCTGCGGCAGACGTGGTGGTCCCCCAAAAGCAGGGCGCTTCCGTGTCACCGTGTCACGCTATCGGCGAGTTCCCGCGCCAGAGCCGTCAGTTCCTTGGCAATAGGCGCCAGTTGCACGAGGTCCGCGGTGCGGCAGTGTTCTCCGCCGGCGGGCGCCGTCTTCACTTTAATGGCGAACAGCAGGTGCCGAAGCCTGGCGGCGAGCGCACACAGGCGGACGAACCGGCCGCGGGTCAGCTCGTCCGCGTGCGAGAGTTCCATCAGCGTCGGGGCAAATCGCAGGGAGTGGTCCTCCAGTGCGGCGCACGCGCCGTCGAGCCGTTGGAGCAGCCGGTCGCAGCTGTCACAGACCTCAAGGATGTGCGCCGACGAAACGGCGCAGCACGAACACGACGCTCCATTGTCGTGGACGCAATGACACGAGCCATCCGAGACTCGCATCACCGCCGCTATCGCCGCCACATCGTCGGCGATTTCATACCAGCCGCCGAGCAGGGAGCCGGACGAACTACGCAGAGTGAACGAGGGCTTCATGATGCGCCTCCTTGGCTGACGGTGCGACGGCAGTCCATAGTCGGCCGTCGCGAAGCTGGACGATGCGGTCGGCGGCGCTCGCCACGGTGGCGTCGTGCGTCACCATGAACACCGTTTGGCCCTGCTCTCGCAGTTCGAGAAACGCCTCGATGATCCCGCGGCCGGTGGCGGAATCGAGGCAGCCGGTCGGCTCGTCAGCCAGCAGCAGCGGGGGACGATTGACGATGGCACGGGCGATCGCGACGCGCTGCTGCTCGCCACCGGACAGATCCCTGGGGAGTCGGGCCATTTTGTCCCCGAGCGCGACACGGTCCAGGGCTCCACGCGCCATGTCGCGCTGCGTCCGGTTGGTCATCCGCGTGGCGGCCAGCGGCAGCATCACGTTCTCGAGCGCGGTCAGGTAGGGCAGCAGGAACAGCTGCTGAAACACAAAGCCGAGGTACTCATGGCGGAAGTCGGCCAGCCGCTCGCAGGTCAGGGAATAGACGTCGATGCCGTCCACGGTGACGCGCCCCGCCGTCGGCGCGGCCATCGCGCCAAGCATCGTCAGGAGCGAACTCTTGCCGGAACCGCTCGGCCCCATCAGCGCCACGAACTCGCGCTCGTGGAGAGAGAGATCGAGCGGATACAGCGCGGTGATCGGAGCGGCAGCGCCCTTGTAAATTCGAGTGACTCCGGAGAGTTCTACGAGTGCCATACCGTCCTCACAGGTAGCGAAGGGCGTGCGCCGGGTCCATCCGGGCCGCGCGCAGGGCGGGGTAGATCCCGCCGATCGTGCCGACCAGCACCGCCAGCAGCACCGCCGGCCCCGCCAGGGCCCATGGCAGCGCAACGGGGTTCGCGAGTTGCGCGATCGCCGGGCCGGCGAACCTCGCCGCAACGCTGCCCAGGAGCCAGCCGGAGATCCCGCCGGCCACGCTGATCGCCACCGTTTCGATGAGCAGCATCCGGGCGACCTGCCACTGCCGGAACCCCACGGCGCGCAGGATGCCGATTTCGGCCGTGCGCTCGGTCACCGAGGACATCATCGCGGACATCACGACCATGATGCCGACGAGGAGCACGACGACGGAGACCGCGTAGCCAAAACGGGTGAATTGCAGCATCGCGCGCTCGCGTGCCGCCACCGCTTGCCGGATCGGCGCGACGCGCGCGTGCGGCAGGGCTGCGCCAATCTGCGCGACGATATCCTCGATGGGGCAGCCACTGCAGAGCGCGCTGACCTCGATGAGACTCACGCCGCCGGGCCGCTCGAGGGCGTCCTGAGCGATCGCCAGATCAGCGAACACGGCGCGATCGTCCAGCGAGCCGGTCGCGGCGATCAGGCCGGTCACGGTCACGGTCCGCCCGCCCAGCGTCATGACGTCGCCGATGGCGGTGTGGAGGAGGTGCGCGGCTTCTGTCCCGACCATCACCTCCGTCGGTAGTGCGGCAAAACGGCCGGCGACCTTCCACCAACTCTTGACCCGCCGTTCTTGCGCCAGGTCGGCGCCAATCAGGATGATTCGCTGACCGTTCAGATCGAGCGTCCCGATCAGCTTCGGCGCGACCGCGCTGATATTCCGCGTGTTTGCGATCGTGCGAATCGCAGGGATGTCCGCCATCCGGAGTTCCTGCGCATCCACCGTGACGCCCCCGATGGGCAGACCGCCATAGCCGAGGTCGAGGCTGCCCGTCTTCGGCGTGATGATGATGTTGGCGCCGAAGCGGTCCAGTTCGTCGCTCACTTCCGCCTGCATGGAGCGCGTCAGGGCGTTCATGGCGACGGTCGTGCCGACGCCAATGGCCAGCGCCGCGAGGACGAACGCGAACCGTGCCTTGCGTCGTTTGAGGCTGGACCAGGCGATATCTCGAATCTGCATGACCGTTCTCCCTGCTGCTGACGGCGAATCGTTTAGAAGTACGAAGCGCCGGCCGCCACGGCCGCCGCTGTGATCACCACCTGGTTCCCTTGAATCGCCCGCTGGAGGGGCGCGGGGTTGCATCCGCCTGCCACGTCGTTGATCGACCTGGACGGGAAGTGGCGTCCGCAGTTGTTGCAGATCATGTCGTCCCCCTCCTGGTGGTAGCCCTTGCGCTCCCGGTAGCAGACGTCGCAGGCGTCGTAGGCCGCGCGCACGACACCGTCAGCGCTCTGCATGACGAAGAAGCGCACCTCCTGCCCGGCAGTGGTGACGGATTTATAGAACCGTGCCTGGCCGTCCGCGAAGGCCTGCAGCGGCAGTGTGATGTCGGCGCCGGTCGCGCCGGCGGAGGCAAAGCCTGCCCCGCCGCCCCGCCCGCGTCCGACGACGGTCGCGGCAATCGTGCCCAGCAGGACGACCACTCCGATGGCGAGGACCATGTTCCAGGACAGCGCGCGGCCCCGATGGGGCGGCGGCGTGACGAATTGCTGACGGCGATCCTGATGGTGATGTTTCTGCGTGCTCATGATGCTCCTATCGTGAGGCGTCCGGCGGTGGCGCCGTCGCCGTGCGGGGTGGGCTGACGCTGTCGGTCGGCGTCGTGACCTTCGGCGCGCTCGAGCGATTGATGCGTTGCCAGAGCAGGTCATACGCGCGGCTGTCCAGCGGCGCTTTGAGCGAGAAGACGTACGGACGCGTCTCGCCGGGGCCGCCTTCGTACGGGCTGAACTGCAGGCGGTAGCGGTCGATCATCAGCACGGCGAACAGGTCGGCATAGCGCCAGAATCGCGCCTCGCCCGCTCGGCTGGTGACGAAGGCGACGCCCTGCGGCGTCGCCACGAGCGTGCCGTCCGCGCCGCCGCGGCGGCGCTCGTGATGTGCGGGTACGCTGATCTCGGCGTGGCTCGCCGCGGAGGGCAGCACGGCCGAGACGACAGGGACACGAACCTGTGCGAGGAGAAAATCCGCGAGGGCCGCGTCGATCGTCGTCCCGGTCACCGCATACCGGTAGACGCGCCCACCCCCTGTGCTGAGGCGGCCGCGATCCTCGTAGGTGGCGATGTCAATCCGCGTCGGCGCGATGCGGATCTGCTGAATGGCGTCGAACGTCCAGCGGCGACCGTCCTTCCCACTCGGGGCGACAAACGCCACGCCCTCTTCGCTGATCGTGAGCGTGCCGCGGGTGCCGCCGAAGCGATGGTCCTCCCTGGCGGCATAGGTAAACGGCGCCTGTGCCGCGCTGGCCGGCAGCGCCGCCCACAGCAGAGGCAGTATCGCGGCAATCGGGAGACGTCCTGTCATGAGTGTGACTCCAGGCCCGTGGCGGGCGGCTGCGGCACGGAGGCGGCCGCCAGGGCCGGCTTCACCTCCCAGTGCCATTTCCAGATGACGAAGATGACCGGGTAGACGAGCAGCTCCAGCGCGAACGAGCTCACCACCCCGCCGACCATCGGAGCGGCGATGCGCTTCATGACGTCCGCTCCGGCCCCGTGCCCCCACATGATGGGCAGCAGGCCCAGCAGGATGGCCATCACCGTCATCATCTTGGGACGGATGCGTTTGACCGCGCCCTCTTCGACCGCTTCTTGCAGATCGTGCAGGCTGTTCATGCGCCCCTCCTTCCTGAACTTGTCGTAGGCATGGTCCAGGTAGAGCAGCATCACGACGCCCGTCTCCGCGTCCACCCCGGCGAGCGCGATGATGCCGACCCAAACGGCGACGCTCAGGTTGTAGCCGAGCAGATAGATCAACCAGAACGCACCGATCAGGGAGAACGGCACCGCCAGCAGGACGATGCCGATCTTCACGATGCTCCGGGTGCTGAAGTAGAGCAGGACGATGACGAGCAGGAGCGTGACCGGGATGACAATCTTCAGGCGTTCCGTCGCGCGCATCATGTATTCGTACTGGCCGCTCCACTCGAGGCGGTAGCCTTCCGGCAGTTTCACCAGCTTCGCGACTTGCGCCTTGGCGTCCGCCACGTAGCTGCCGATGTCGCGGTCGGCCAGGTCCACGTAGACGTAGCCGAGGAGCTGCGCCTGCTCCGTGCGAATGACGGTGGGGCCGGTCGTCAGCGAAATCGTCGCCACCTGGTCGAGCGGAATCTGTGCCCCTCCAGGCGTGGACACCAGGGTCCGCTTCAGCGAGCTGACGTCGGCCCGATACGAGCGTTGATAGCGGACGTTCACCGGAAAACGTTCGCGCCCTTCAATCGTGGTCGTGATGTTGGCGCCCCCGATCGCCGACTCGATCACCATCTCGACGTCCTGCACGGTGAGCCCGTACCGCGCAATCTGATCCCGCTTGACCTTGAAGTCGAGGTAGTAGCCACCGGTGACCCGCTCCGCGAACACGTTGCGCGTCCCGGGGACCATCCGAATCGCAGACTCCACCTGGCCGGCGATATCGTTGATGCCGTCGAGCTGTGGTCCGAAGACCTTGACGCCAACGGGGGTCCGGATGCCGGTGGACAGCATGTCGGTCCGGGCCTTGATCGGCATGGTCCACGCATTGGCCACGCCCGGCAGCCGGACAGTGGCGTCGAGCTCCGCTTCGAGCTTGGCCGGCGTCATCCCTGCGCGCCACTCGGATTCGGGTTTGAGGTTGATCACCGTCTCGAACATCTCGAGGGGCGCGGGGTCGGTCGCACTCAGGGCGCGTCCGGCCTTCCCGAATACCGATGCGACCTCGGGAATCTGCTTGATCAGCTTGTCCTGCAGCATCAGCACCTGCTGCGCGGTCTGCACGGAGGCGCCCGGCAGGGCGATCGGCATATACAGCAGGCTGCCCTCGTAGAGCGGCGGCATGAACTCAGAGCCCAGTCGCATCACGATGGGGACCGTGCTGGCCATCAGCAGGGCGGCGGCGAGCAGTGTCGCTGCCCGATGTCGAAGCACCAACCGCACGAACGGGTGGTAGGCCCGGATCAGCAGACGATTGACGGGGTTCTTCTCCTCCGGCGCAATCTTGCCGCGGATGAACAGCACCATCAGGTAGGGCACGATGAGTACGGAGGTGAACGCGGCAAAGCCCATGGCGAACGTTTTCGTAAACGCCAGCGGCCTGAACATCCGCCCTTCCTGTGCCTCGAGCGTGAAGATCGGCAGGAACGAGACAGTGATAATCAGCAGGGAGAAGAACAGCGGCCGCCCGACCTGCTGGGCGGCCTCGATCAGGACGTCGCGCCGCGGCCGGGCGCCTGCGTCATGCTCGAGATGCTTGTGCGCGTTCTCGATCATGATGATCGCGGCGTCGACCATCGCGCCGATCGCGATGGCGATGCCGCCGAGGCTCATGATGTTGGACCCGAGCCCCATGTACTTCATCGCCATGAAGGCCATCAGAATCGACAGGGGCAGCGTCAGGATCGCGACCAGCGCGCTGCGGACGTGCCACAGGAACACCACGCAGACGAGCGAGACGATGACCGCTTCTTCGATCAATTTCCATTTCAGGTTGTCAATCGATCGCTCGATCAGGCCGGAACGGTCGTAGGTCGTAACGAACTCCACGCCCTTGGGCAGGGAGGGCTGAACCTTCTCCTTGACCGCGCGCTTGACGGCCTCGATCACGCCGTAGGTGTCCACGCCGGAGCGCACCACGACAATGCCGCCCGCCACGTCGCCCTCGCCGTTGAGATCCGCCACCCCGCGGCGCATGTCAGAGCCAATCTGCACGCGGGCGACATCCTTGACCAAGATCGGTGTGCCGTCCGCCTTCGCCCCGAGGCTGACCTGCTCGATGTCGCCGACGTTCTCGATGTAGCCCCGGCCCCGGACCATGTACTCCCGGCCGGTCCACTCGACGACCCGCCCGCCGACATCGTTGTTGCTCTTGCGGACTGCCGAGATCACCATATCGATCGACATGTTGTAAGAGAGCAGCGCATTAGGATCGACTTCGATCTGGTACTGCTTGACGTATCCGCCCACCGGAGCGACTTCCGCCACCCCGGTGACGCTGCGCAGCCAGTACTGGACGTACCAGTCGTTCAGCGTGCGCAGTTGGGCGAGGTCGTGTTTGCCGCTCCGGTCCACCAGCGCATACTGGAAGCCCCACCCGACGCCGGTCGCGTCGGGCCCGAGGACCGGCGTCACCCCGTCGGGCAGCCGGCCCTGCAGCCCATTGAGGTACTCGAGCACGCGGCTGCGCGCCCAGTACGGGTCGGTGCCGTCCTCGAAGATGATGTAGACGAAGGACACGTCGAAGTAGGAGAAGCCGCGGACCACCTTGACGTTCGGCGCGGAGATCAGCGCTGTGACAATGGGGTAGGTGACCTGGTCCTCGACCAGCGTGGGACTGCGTCCTTCCCAGTTCGCCGTGACGATGACCTGCACGTCTGACAGGTCGGGGATGGCGTCGATCGGGGTGTTGCGAATGGCCCAGACGCCGCCGCCCGTAATCCCGATCATCAGCAGGATCACGATGAAGGCGTTGCGGCCGCTGAAGGCGATGAGTTTTTCAATCATGGGAAGTCTTCCGCGCCCCTACTGCTTGTGCTGGGAGTGGTCCACGGGCTTGCTGGCTGCCTTGGGCGAGGGCGCGCCCTCCTGGCCGCTCGCACCACCGGCCGCGTGGCCATGACCCGTCATCGACTGCATCGCCGCTCGGAGGTTGGTTTCGGAGTCGACCAGGAACTGCGCGGACGTGACGACGCGGTCCCCGTGCTGCAGGCCCTGAAGCACTGGGTAGAACTGGTTGACGGGCGCCGCGACCTTGATCGGCCTCGGCTCGAAATAGCCATCCGCCAGCGCCACCAGCGCGTACTGCTCGGTACCGGTGTCGATCACCGCTTCCTGCGGGATGGCCAGTTGTAGGCCGCCACTCGCCTTGACGACGACGGTGACGAAGGAGGCCGGTTTGAACTCGAGCCCTGGGTTGTGGAACTCGATCCGGACCTTGGCACGGCGGGTCTGCGGATCGATTTCAGGGTAGATGAACGTGATCCGGCCGCTCAGCCGTCGCGTGGTCTGCCCGTAGGGGAACTCGATCTCCGCCGACTGGCCGAGTTTCACCATCCCCAGCTCGTACTCGAAGACCTGGCCAAGCACCCACAGCGTGGAGAGGTCGGCGATCTTGAACGTCGCCAGCTCCGGGGTGATGTATTGACCCGGGAAGGCGTTGCGCTCGAGCACGATTCCCGTGAAGGGGGAATAGACGGTCAGGGTGCGGCGGGGTTGACCGCTACGCGTGAGCTCATCGACCTGTGCGTCCGTGACGTCCCAGAGGCGGAGGCGCTCGCGGGTCGCGGCCAGCAGCGAGCGGGCACCCTCGCGGGTCTCCTCGATCGGGCTGTCGGACAACTGTCGATCGGCTTTGAGCGCGAGGAGATACTCGCGCTGGGTGGCGACCAGGTCCGGGCTGTAGATGGTGAAGAGCGGCTGTCCCTTGCGCACCTGCTTGCCCACGAAATCGGCTGACACGTGCTCCGCCCAGCCGGCAATCTTGGTGTGGACTTCGGCGACCCGGGTCTCGTCATACGCGAGCACGCCGACCGTGCGGATCGTCGTCTCGAGCGTCTGGTGCGTCACCTCCGCCGTGCGCACGCCGATGAGCTGCTGGCGCGCCGACGAGATGAACACCGCTTTGGCGCCCGCGCCTTCCGGTTTGGCCGGCGTGGCGGGCATGTCCATCCCCGGCATCGCCTGCGGGTTCTCCGCGGCCTGGGTCACAGCGGCCGCACCCCGCGACGAACCGGGCCAGAAGCGGACCGCGGCGAGCGTGGCGGCGACGCCGACCAACAGGGCCGCCAGCGCGATGGCCACGAACGGCCACACGGACCGTTGCGCGCCGGCCTGCCACTGCTGGCGGGCGACGTCGGCTGGCGTTGGTTGTTGAGGTGTCGGTGAATCCATAGCGGTTCCTCTCGTGTTTCGTCGCGGTTCAGCGAATGAATGTCGTATCCACGAGCCGTTCGAGTCGTGCGAGCGCCTGCCGGAATTGTGATACCTGCTCCTCGTAGCCGATCTCCGACTCGAGCACCGCGGTGACGTTCGTCAGTAGCGTCAGGAAATCGATGGCGCCCACCTCGTAGGCTGCCGTGGACGACTCCAACGTGAGCCGCGCCTGCGGCAGGATGCTGTCGCTGTAGAGGAGCATCAGCCGCGTCGCGGACGTGGCGGCCGCGTACTCCTGATCGACCCGTGAAGTGGCCTCGGCCACGGTCGCGTCCCGCATGGAGCGGGCCTCTTCGAGCGCCGCCGCCGCCTCGGCCACCATCGGCCGCTGCTTGCGCTGCCAGAAGATGGGCACGCGCACCATCACGTCGACGCCGTACATCCACGCCATTCCCACCGGCTTCTGCGTCGTCACGGTGACCCCGAAGTCCGGGCGCTGTTCCTTTTTCGCGAGCGTCAGAGCCTGCTGCGACCGCGCCATCTGCTGCTCGTCGCGTTTGACGCCGGGGAACCGCGCCGTCGCCTGCGCGCGCAGGTCGGCGAGGCTGGTGTCCAGCGCTCGGAGGAGGAGGGGTCCTCCGATGGGAACGGGGGTGTCTGGCGTACGGTAGGCCAGTCGGTTGATGTCCGCCTGCAGGGTCCAGCGCTGTCGTTCCAGCAGGGCCTGCCGCTGGAGCAGTCGGGAAATTTCGAGCTGCGACCGGAGGACGTCCGGTTGCGAGGCCTTCCCGACGCTGAACCGCGCCTCGGCGATGTTCCGAATCTGGTCGAGCAGCGTGCGATTACGCCGAAGGACCTCGAGACTGCGCTCGATGAACAGGTACTCGACGTAGGCCGCCTTCAGCTCTGAGATGAGCCTGAGCCGCGTGTCCTCATACTGCCATCGGGAAACATCCGCGTCGGCCGAGGCGACGCGCGATCGCAGCGCCAGCGTGCCGGGATAGGGAATCTCCTGCGACACCCCGACTTGACGGAAGGCGCCGGGCGTCGATGCCGATGGGAAGAATGGCGGGCGTCGGAAGCCGCTCATGTAGCCGGTCGAAAACCTCGGGTCCGGCGGCGCGCCGGCCGGCGCGATTCGGGCGAGGCGCATGTCGACCGCTCTGGCGGCGGCGAGGAGTTCCGGATTGTGCTGCTCCAGGTCGGCGACGAGCACAGCCAGTGCTGGCGAACCGCTCGGCGGGGCGGTCAACGGCGCCAGCGTCTGCGCCGCGGCAGGCGAAGACATCGCGAGTGCGAGCAGGAGAGTCGAGCACAGACGCATGACTTTGGAACCTCTGGTTTCCGCGGCAGATCACACTGCCGCTTGTCCGGTCGACGCGAGACGCGCGCGGACACGGCTGACCGGAACGCAGATCGCCGGCGGAGAATCAGAGGAGGAACGTCGAGAACAGGACGGGCAGATCGGCGAGGCGGTGTCCGTGTGGTGGCGAGGTCCCGGGCAGGCCGGACGGGCTGCACGCGGCTGAGGGAGGAGCAACCGGAGAGGGCGCAGCCGTCGATGCGCTGCTGTTTGAACTGGGTGCGCCCTGACTGGACGTGCCCTGGGAGCCTGGCGTGGACACCGGCGGCGGCTGTTGCTCGCAGCAACACGTCATCACGACGCCGTGATCGGCGCAGGGCGCCTGCATCTGAGGGCACCTCTGATCGTCAGGCTCACTCGACCTGAGACTGGCACCGGCGGGGACGGTCAGCGCCATGACGGCCAGCACAGCGGCAGCACGATGAAGGAACCGGACCGAGGACATCGGCGATCCAACTGCATGATCCACTCCACGGCCCGGTCTCTGATTTGCTCCGTCTTTGTGGGTCGCGGCGATCGCCAGCCTGCGCGCCACAGAATTTCCCCCACCCGGCTGCCGGATTTCCAGCAGCCCTGCCGTCGTGGATTAACGCCGGTTAATCCAGTGAGACGACGGTCGCTACAGGGGAGCTCGGTGAGGGTTGGAGACGGAGTGCAGACAGCGCGGAGGTGGGGCCGAGCGTCACTGCGGTGAGGCGCGAAGGGCGATGCATGGGGTCAGGACTTCGGTAGAGCCCGTCGCCCGGCGATCACAAATACCACACCGAAGACCAGGAGCACGGTGCCCCAGATCAGGTTGACGTTGATCCCGAGCGAGCGGGCGTAGATGGCCCGATCGGCGACCAGCCCGTAGCCGGTCAACAGCAAGCCGATGAGGGCGAACATCAGCCCGAGGGGGATGCGAATATCGAGTCCCATGTACTCCTCAGTAGAAGACGATGTTGAGTAGTGCGACGCAGGCGAGGACGACGACGCCGAGCACCGCGGGACGCATGTACCACCGCCGCTCGCCGTCGTCCTGCCGCGGGGTCAGCGAGTAGACGAGCCCGGTCAGTTCCGCGTCGGGCCGCGGCCGCGTCACGAGACTGATCAGGATGGTGACGACGAAGCACACCGTCCAGGCGTCGATGGCCGTCCAGAAGTTCTGGGCCATCTCGCTGTAGTAGGTATGCGTGATCGCCAGCCAGCCGCCCTTGACGCCGGCGATGGCGCCGGCCGGCAGGGTCAGCCCGTGATGCAGGGTGGCCGCGGCGGTGCCCGCCAGCAGCCCGGCGAAGGCGCCGTGCCCGGTCGTCCGCTTCCAGAACATGCCGAGCAGGAACGTCGCGAGCAGCGGCGCGTTGACGAACGCGAAGACGAGCTGCAGCACGTCCATGATGTTGTTGAACTGCGCCGCGACGTAGGCGGTCAGGATCGACGCGCCGATGCCGAACACGGTGGCCAGCCGCCCGACCATCAGGTAGTGACCGTCGCTGGCGTCCTTCTTCAGGTAGGCCTGGTAGATGTCGTAGGTCCAGACCGTGTTGAAGGCGGTCACGTTGCCCGCCATGCCGGACATGAAGCTGGCGAGCAGCGCCGTCAGGCCGAGGCCGAGCATCCCGGCGGGGAAGTAGTGGAGCAGCATCACGGGAATCGCCAGGTCGTAATCGAGCTGCGCCTTGCCGTCCTGGTCGCGAAGGACGGCCCCCGTGGCCTCATTGATTTTGTATGGAATCAGTCCTGAGGGGGGCATCGCGTCGGCCGACGTCACGATGGCCGGCGGCGCCGCCACGCCCGCGCCCGTGCGCGAGGGGGACGCGGACAGTGCGATGAGTCCCGGCAGGATCACCAGGAACGGGAACAGCATCTTGGGGAAGGCGCCGATGAGCGGCGTACGCCGGGCCGCGCTCATCGAGTTGGCCGCCATGGCGCGCTGGACGACGAGGAAGTCGGTGCACCAGTAGCCGAACGACAGCACGAAGGCGAGCCCCATGCCCAGGCCGAAAACCTCCACCCCCATAGGGTTGGTCTCGGGCGAACCCATGCCGCGCCACGCGTGCATGAAGGCCGGCGGCAGCGTGGAGCGCATCCCCTCCCAGCCGCCGACGTCGCGCAGGCCGAGATACACGAGGGGCAGGAACCCGGCGACAATCAGGAAGAACTGCAGGACCTCGTTGTAGATCGCGCTGGACAGCCCGCCGAGCAGGACATAGGCGAGCACGATCACGGCAGACAGCAGGACCGAGGCGTGAAAGATATATTCCGGCCCGAGCCCCATCGCGAGTATCGGCGCGTCGAAGATGTGCAGGACGCCCAGCAGCCGCGCCATGGCGTACATCGAGATCCCCGACGAGAACACCGTCATGAGCGCGAACGAGAAGGCGTTGAAGGCGCGCGTCTTCTCGTCGAACCGGAGCCTGAGGTACTCGGGGACCGAGCGGGCGCGGGAGCCGTAGTAGAACGGCATCATGAAGACGCCGAGGAAGACCATCGCCGGGACGGCGCCGATCCAGTAGAAGTGACTGGTGGCGATCCCGTACTTCGCGCCGGAGGCGGCCATCCCGATCAACTCCTGGGCTCCCAGGTTGGCCGACAGGAAGGCCAGGCCGCACACCCACGCGGGGATGTTCTGTCCGGCGAGGAAGAAGTCCTTGCTGGTGCGGGTGTAGCGCTTCAGGGCGAAGCCGACCCCCAGCACGAAGCCGAAGTACACGAGCATCAACAGCCAGTCGATGGGAGTCAGGGTCATGGGCGGCCCAGTATAGCGGGACTTAGGCTTTAGGCTTT
>JBKJRJ010000021.1:0-2698 GCA_046594705.1 Vicinamibacterales bacterium | reverse complement strand
TGAAGCGTACCGGGTTTGTCGGAGGGCTCATTCGTTGAGAGGATGGAGCCTATGGCACGACCGAGTCGGTATTCTGCGGAGGTGCGTGCGCGCGCGATCCGGATGGTGCGAGAGCATGGGGCGGACCACCCGTCGCAGTGGGCCGCGATCAGCTCGATCGCGGGCAAGCTGGGATGTACGGCGGAGACCTTGCGCCGCTGGGTCCGCCAGGCGGAGCGCGACACAGGCCACCACCCGGGTCTGACCACCGACGAGCGGCAACGATTGAAGGCGCTGGAGCGCGAGAATCGTGAGCTGAAGCGCGCCAACGAGATTCTTCGTCTCGCGTCCGCATATTTCGCCCAGGCGGAGCTCGACCGCCCACGGCGATAATGGTCACCTTCGTCGACCAGCACCGAGACGCCTACGGGGTCGAGCCGATCTGCGCCGTGTTGCCGATCGCCCCATCGACGTACTTTCTCCACACGGCGAGGCGCGCGGATCCGTCGTCTCGCGGCGCACGCGCCCGTCGCGACGACGAGCTGTGCGTCGAGATTCGCCGCGTGTGGGACGCCCATCACCAGGTGTACGGGTCGCGAAAGGTGTGGCGGCAGTTGCGGCGCGAGCAGATCGCGGGGGCGCGCTGCACGGTGCGCCGCCTGATGCGGGAGATGGGCTTGGCCGGGGCCGTGCGCGGCCGCGCCTGGACGACGACGACGGAGGCCTCGGCCGCGGGGGACAGCCGTCCGGATCTGGTCGTGCGTGACTTCACGGCCACGCGTCCCAATCAGCTCTGGGTGTCGGACTTCACGTACGTGGCCACGTGGCGCGGGTTCGTCTATGTCGCCTTCGTCATCGACGTCTTCGCGCGCCGGATCGTCGGCTGGCGGGTCGCCGCCTCGCTCCACACGGACTTCGTCCTCGATGCGCTGGAACAAGCCATCCATGATCGCCGTGACACGACGACCGGGTTGGTCCACCACAGTGATCGCGGGACCCAGGGTGAATTCAATCGGTCGTTGCAACAGCTCTATAAGGAGAAGTTGCAATGGGTGCTTCGACACGACGGCGGTCTGATCGCGCGGGGCGCGGCCCTATCCGTTCACCAGGTCGTCCAACGGCGGGACGTCGTGAACATCGACAAGCGTTCTGGAAGGCCATCGCGCGCGGTAGGTCGAGCTGGGATGCCGCACTCGACGCCGGTGTATCGCAACCAGTGGGAACGAGGTGGTTCCGCGAGAATGGCGGCATGCCACCAACCACCCTGACGCCGCTTTCTGGGCGGTACCTGTCCTTTGCGGAACGCGAAGAGATCGCGCTCCTCCGCGCCCAGGAAGTCGGCGTCCGTGAGATTGCTCGGCGCATCGAGCGGGCGCCATCAACGATTTCGCGTGAGCTGCGACGGAATGCGGCGACTCGCTGTGGCGGATTCGAGTATCGCGCGTCGACGGCACAGTGGCACGCAGAACGGAAATCCAAGCGGCCCAAGGTCGCCAAGCTGGTCGCCAACGTGGAGCTTCGGCAGTACGTTCAGGGGCGACTGGCAGGCACGATTGCCGTCGGCCACGGTGAGACGGTCGGTCCCCCGGCGCCTTGGAACGGGCGTCGGCACGGTCCCCGACAAGATCGGCGCTGGGCCACATCATGGAGTCCCGAGCAGATTTCAGCACGGGTGAAGCTCGACTTCCCGGATGATGAGTCGATGCGGATCTCACACGAAGCGATTTACCAGGCGCTCTATGTACAAGGCCGTGGCGCTCTCCGTCGAGAGCTGGTGACGTGCTTGCGAACAGGGCGTACGCTGAGGGTGCCGAGAGCTCGGACTCGTCGTGGCAAGGCATTCGTGAGCCCCGAGGTCATGATCACGGAGCGGCCCCCTGAAGTGAACGACCGCGCGGCGCCAGGTCACTGGGAAGGCGATCTGATTCTCGGGCTCGACAGCTCCGCGATTGGAACCCTCGTCGAACGCAGCACCCGGTTCACGCTGCTGTTGCATCTGCCACGCATGACTGACTTCGGGCAGCCACGGGTGAAGAACGGTCCCGCTCTCGCCGGCCACGGCGCGGAGGCGGTCCGCGACGCCATCGCCTCCGCGATCGTCACGCTGCCCAAGCAACTGCGCCGATCGCTTACTTGGGACCAAGGCGCCGAGATGGCTCAACACGTCCAGCTGCGAATCAAGACAGGCTTGCCTATCTACTTCTGCGACCCACACAGTCCATGGCAGCGTGGTACCAACGAGAACACCAATGGTCTCTTGCGCCAGTACTTCCCCAAAGGCACCGACCTGTCCCGGTACTCTGGTCACGAGCTCAAGGCAGTTGCTGCTGCCCTCAACAGTCGGCCGCGAAAAACACTCGGCTGGAAAACGCCTGCAGAGGTACTTCGAAATCACTTAAGCTCGACGAAGCGCGCACACGTTGCGACGGCCCCTTGAACCCAAGCAGTACGTGTCGATGCGCTATACCGATCGCCTGGCCGATGCCGGCATCGCCCCGTCGGTCGGCAGTCGCGGCGACGCCTATGACAACGCCCTCGCCGAATCGGTGATCGGGCTCTTCAAGATGGAGGTGATTCGACGACGAGGACCGTGGCGGCAGCTGGAGGCCGTCGAATTCGCGACGCTCGAGTGGGTCGATTGGTTCAATCACCGCCGATTACTCGAACCGCTCGGCTACGTGCCGCCGGCCGAATTCGAAGCACGCTACTATGAGCAGGC
>JBKJRJ010000561.1:0-7846 GCA_046594705.1 Vicinamibacterales bacterium | reverse complement strand
TCTCGCTCCCTACAGCCATCTCGCCGCGCGCGTCCGGATGGATCTCAAGAACGACTGGAACGCCCCCGGCGCGGCCGCCTCGCTGCGGATGAATTTCAGCGGCCCCGATCTCGCGCCCGATTTGGAGCTGAACCAGATCATCTGGGAGGCCATACGGGGGCGCGGTTCGGTGATGCCGCCGCCGCGGCGGACCGGCTTCATCAAGCCGATCGTCGGCGACGAGGACGACGATGACGAGCGCTGACCTCTGGGCGCGCACGTCGCCGGCTCGCCGGCGCGTTCGCCCTCCTCCTCTCCCTAGGGATGGACACCGAAATCAGGCAGCCGGCACGGGGTGCGCGGCTGTCGCCTTCCACTCCCGGTAGCCCTTGATGCACAGGATTAAAAACACCACGTAAAGGCCGGCGGTCCAGTAGAGCGCCTTGGTGGTGTAGATGCCGATATACACGACGTCGGCCACGATCCAGAGCAGCCAGTTGTCCAGCACCTTCCGCGTCAGCAGGAACTGAGCGAAGACGCTGAGCAGCGTGGTGAAGGCGTCGGGATAGGGCAGCGAGGCGTCGGTGTAGCGGCCGACCACGGTACCAAGCAGCGCCGTGCCGCCGAGGATGCCGGTGATGGTCCACCGCCACTCGCGCGGCTCCAGGCGCGTGACCGCCGACAGCGATCGCGCGTGCGCGACCGGGCCCCGCGTCCACTGGTACCAGCCGTAGAACTGCATGGCCAGGAAGAACACATTCAGGCCGGCGTCGGAATAGAGCTTCGCCCCGAAGAAGATATAGATGTAGAGCGAGACCATCACCACGCCGACCGGCCAGCACCAGATGTTCTGCCGGACGGTCAGGTAGATGTTGGCGAGTCCGCAGGCGACGGCGAGCTGTTCCAGCACGCAGGAAGGATAACGCAGCCGGTGCTACACTCGCGTTTTCTGCAATGCCTGATGGAGGTTCGATGACGTACTACGGAGCGAAGCACCTGGCGGAGAGTTTCCGCACGGTGCGCCAGAACACCCTCGCGATCGCCGAAGAAATACCTGAAACCAACTACGGCTTCAAGGCGACGCCGGAGGTGATGAGCGTCGGCGAGATCCTCGCCCACCTCGCGGTCAGCCCGATGTGGCAGATCGACGTGCACGCGACGAAGCAGGCGCATCTCGACTTCGCGTTTTTCGGCGCGCGCATGCAGTCCGCGCAGGCCGAGCAGCAGCGGCTCGGGTCCAAGGCGGAGATCGTCCGCGCCCTGACCGAGCACGGCGAGACATTCGCGTCGTTTCTCGAGGGGCTGGACGAGGCGACCCTGCAGAGCATGGTGTCGTTCCCGCCGCAGGCCGGTCCGGCAAAATCGCGCTTCGAGATGCTGCTCGGCGCCAAGGAGCACGAGATGCACCATCGCGGGCAGCTGATGCTCGTGCAGCGGCTGCTCGGGCAGGTGCCGCCGCTGACCCGGCGACGCCAGGAGATGATGGCCCAGGCCGCGGCCGGTCGCGCGTAACGCCCCGGCGGCGCCGACGCCGGCTGGCGTCGGTGCCGTGTCGCCCTCGGCGGGCGGTCCGCCAGCGACGTTCGACGCTGCGCTCCCGTTTCTCAGTTGTAATGGAGTGCCACACAGTGATCACCCTCGAAGAGACGCTTGCCAGATACTGGGGCTACACCTCGTTCCGCCCGCTGCAGCGGGAAGCGATGGCGGCGATCCTGGACGGCCGCGACTCGGTGGTCGTGCTGCCGACCGGCGGCGGCAAGTCGTTGTGCTTTCAGGCGCCGGCGCTGGTGCGCGGCGGGCTGGGCCTCGTCATCTCGCCGCTGATCTCGCTGATGAAGGACCAGGTGGACACGCTGGTGCAGAACGGCGTCGAGGCCGCCTGCTACAACAGTTCGATGGCGTCCGATCGCAAGGCCTCGGTCACGGCCGGGCTGCGCGAGGGGCGCTTCTCGCTCCTCTACGTCTCGCCGGAACGGCTGGCGGGGGAGGGCAGCGACAGCTTCCTGCAGAAGGTCGGCAAGGTCTCCTACATCGCCATCGACGAAGCGCACTGCATCAGCCAGTGGGGGCACGATTTCCGGCCGGAGTACCGCCAGATCGGGGCGCTCCGCTCGCGCTATCCCGGCGTCAGCCTGCACGCCTTCACCGCGACCGCGACCTCGCGGGTGCGGCGCGACATCGCGTCGCAGCTCGAGCTGCGCGACGAGGTCGAGCTCGTGGGTTCGTTCGATCGGCCCAATCTGGTCTACCGCGTCCTGCCGCGGGCGACGTTGAAGAAGCAGCTGCAGGAGATCCTCGGCCGCCATCGCGGCAACGCCGGCATCATCTACTGCACGTCACGCAAGGACGTCGATGCGTTGGCCGAATGGCTGTCGTCCACCGGACTTCGGGCGCTGCCCTACCACGCGGGCCTCGACGACAGCGAGCGCCATCGCAACCAGGACGCCTTCATCAACGAGGACGCCGACGTGATGGTCGCGACGGTGGCGTTCGGGATGGGGATCGACCGGTCGAACGTCCGCTTCGTCATTCACGCCGGCGCGCCGCAATCGCTCGAGCACTACCAGCAGGAGTCGGGCCGCGCCGGACGCGACGGCCTCGAGGCGGAATGCGTGCTGGTCTACTCCGGCGCCGACTTTCTCAAGTGGCGCGTCATGCTCGAGCGCAGCGGCGAGCTGACCGACGCGCGGCGGTCGCTGCTCCGCGACATGGAGCGCTACGCGTCGGGCGTGGGCTGCCGTCATCGCCACCTGGTGTCGTACTTCGGCCAGTCCCTGGACAAGGCGGACTGCGGCGCCTGCGACTACTGTCTCGGCGAGCTCGAGCCGGTCGGCGACGGGGTCGTCATCGCGCGCAAGATCCTGTCCTGCGTGGCACGGGTCGGCCAGCGGTTCGGCGCCGCGCATGTCGCCAACATTCTCAACGGCAGCGACAGCGAGTACGTGACGAAACGCGGCCACCAGCTGCTCAGCACTTTCGGGCTGCTCAAGGATGCGCCGGTCGCCGAGATCCGCGGCTACATCGAGCAGATCAGCGCCGAGGGGCTGCTGCGGCAGACCGACGACCAGTATCCGGTGCTCGCCCTGACCGACGCCGGCGTCGCCTTGTTGAAGGACGCGTCGGTCCGGCCGGAGCTCACCCTGGCGCGTCAGCGCCGCGTCACGAAGGATCGGCGCGCCGAGCGCGCGCGTCCCGCCACCGAGGCGTGGCAGGACGTCGATCACGACCTGTTCGACCGCCTGCGCGCCGTCCGGCTCCGCATCGCGCGCGAGCGCGGCGTCCCGCCCTACGTCATCTTCCACGACACCACGCTGCGTGAGCTGGCCCGCCTGAAACCCAGCCGCGTCGAGGAGTTGCAGACCGTCAAGGGCATCGGCGCCCGCAAGGCCGAGCAGCTCGGCGAGGCGTTCGTGGACGAAATCCGCAGTTACGTCGCCCAGGCGTAGCGGGGGCGCGGGCCGGGCCCAGCCGACGAAGCGGGCGAGGACATCAGCTACACTACAGGCCATTTCTCTCATCAAGGAGACCCGACCGAATGCAGGCTTGTGCTCTTCGCGCGATCACCGCGGGCGCCGTGGCGGCGGCCGTCCTGTGGGCGCCGCTCGCCGCCCAGGACCGGCTCAAGACCATGCCCGGCTACGAGCAGTTCCAGAAGATGTCGCGCGAGATCCCCGGTTCCGTGAAACTCGGAACGATCAACGCCCAGTGGAAGGACGACGGCGCGTCATTCGAATATGTGTGGGACGGCAAGCGCTATCGCTACGATGTGGCGTCGAAGCAGCCGACGGTCATCGGTGACGCCCCGGCCGGAGCGGGCGGCGGCGGGCGGGGCCGTGGCGGGCAGGCCGGTCAGCCGGCGCGCGGGCGGCAGTTCGATTCCGCTGAGTCGCCGGACAAGAAGCTCAAGGCGTTCTACCAGGATCGCAACGTCTGGCTGAGCGCCGCCGACGGATCCAACCCGCTCCCGCTCACCACCGACGGCAACGAGGCCGCCCGGGTGAAGTACGGCACGGCGAGCTGGGTCTATGGTGAGGAGCTCGATCAGCTGACGGCCATGTGGTGGTCGCCCGACAGCCGGCTGATCGCCTACTACCGGTTCGACGAAAAGCAAGTCCCCGACTTCTACCTGCAGATGAACCAGACGCAGGTGCAGGATTCGATCGACGTCGAAGCCTACCCGAAACCGGGCAAGCCCAACCCGATCGTCGATCTGTTCGTGGTCGATGTCGTGACGAAGAAGCCGCTCAAGATCGACGTGCGTGACGGCCAGCCGTTCGACGACACCACCATCGGCCACTACGTCTACAACGTGTCGTGGTCGCCGGACGGCCAGGACATCCTGCTCAACCGCACCAACCGCAGGCAGAACATCCTCGAGTTCGCCGCCTGCAGTCCGGAAACCGGGAAGTGCCGCGCCATCGTCCACGAGGAGTGGCCGACCGGCTGGATCGAGAACCGCCCCGAGATGCGGTTCCTCAAGGACGGCAAACGCTTCATCTGGGAGTCGCAGCGCAACGGCTTCAAGAATTTCTACCTCTACGAGCTGTCCGGCAGGCTGATCGCGCCGCTCACTACGCTCACGGCGCACGAGGCCGACAACATCATCACCGTCGACGAGTCGCGCAATTTCCTGTTCTACACCGCGCGTGACGGCGACAACTTCATGAAGCTGCAGCTGCACCGCGTCGGGCTCGACGGCAGCAACGACACGCGTCTGACCGATCCGGCATTCACGCACACCGTGAGCGCCTCGCCCGATGCCCGGTTGTTCGTTGACGTGGCGCAGACCCACGACATCCCGCCGCGGACCCGTCTGATCGACAGCGACGGCAAGGTCGTGTCGGAGCTCGCGACGAGCGACACCTCGAAGTTCGATCAGCTCGGCCTGCGGAAGGTCGAGATGTTCACCTACCTTGCCGCCGACGGCAAGACGATGCTCCACGGGCTGATCCACTTCCCGTCGAACTTCGATCCGGCGAAGCAGTACCCGTCGCTCGCCGGCGTGTATGGTGGACCGGCCTCCGCGGCCACCAGCGAACGGTTCCAGACGCCGAACCCGCTGACCGAATACGGATTTCTCGTGCTGCAGCTCGATTCGCGCGCGGTCCCGGGCATGGGGAAGCGCACGCTGGATCAGATTTACCTGAAGCTCGGACAGGTCGAGATGGACGATATGACGGCAGGCGTCAAAGCGCTCTACAGCCGTCCCTATTTCGACCGGCACCGCGTAGGAATTCACGGGTCGTCGTACGGCGGCTACAGCGCAGCGATGTCGATCCTCCGCCATCCCGAGGTCTGGGCCGCGGCATCGGCGGCATCGCCGCCGACCGACTGGCGCAACTACGACACCATCTACACGGAGCGCTACATGTGGACCCCCGCGGAGAACAAGGCGGGTTACGACGCCGGCGCGGCGATGAGCTACGCCGCCAACCTCAAGGGCCGACTGCTCATCTACTACGGCACCGCGGACAACAACGTCCACCCGTCGAACGCCCTGCAACTGATCAAGGCGCTGCAGCAGGCGGGCAAGAGCTTCGAGGTGCAGGTCGGCCCGGACCAGGGGCATTCGAACGTCAACCAGCAGCGCATGATGGAGTTCTTCATCGAGAACCTCGTCATCCATCCGCCCGTGCCGTCCATGACGGCCAGCGGCCCCGCGGGGAAGTGAGCCATGGCCGCCTACGTCATCGTCCAGGTCGACGTCAACGATCCGGTCCGCTACGAGGCTTACAAGGCGATGGTGCCGCCGAGCCTGGAAAAGTTCGGCGGACGCTTCCTGGTCCGCGGCGGAAAAACCCACACCCTCGAAGGCACGTGGACGCCGAAGCGTTTCGTGATGGTGGAGTTTCCGTCGGTGGAGCAGGCGACAGCGTGGTGGGCGTCACCGGAATACGCCGAAGCCAAGGCCCTGCGGCAGGCGACGGCTGAGTCGATGCTGATCGTGGCGGAGGGAATCTAGCTGTCCCGGATCCCAAGAACGGTGGCGGAGCGCGGCCGCCGCAGTCTGTCGGGTGGCACGAGCCCACGGCCTCGAGGAGAGATGACGGAGACACAAAGACCACTGAGGGTGTGATCTTTGTGTCCTTCGGGATCCTGGTGAAGGCGGCGTGGCAGCCGGAGGTGGTCGGCGCCTAGCGCTTGGCCGCGTCGACCTTGAGTTCGCCCAGCTTGGCCGCCATGTCTTCGGCTGACGTCGCGGGCTTGATGGTCTTCTCGATCGCCAGGACCTTGCCGTCCTTGCCGATGTAGAACGTCCAGCGGTTCGCAAAGCCCGACGGCCCGAGCACGCCATACGCCGTGGCCGTTGCCTTGGTGGGATCGCTGAGGATCGGGAAGTCGGCTGCCTTCTTCGCCACAACCCCCCGCTGACCACCGAGGTCCACGCTTGTCGCCTTCGCGAACTCGATGTTCTTGTCGAGCGGATCGACGCTAGCCATGAAGTACTCCACGTTGTACTTCCTGATCATGTCGCCGTTTTCAGCCAGCGACTTGCACTCGATGGTGCAGCCGGCCGTGAGCGCCTTGGGAAACCAGGCCACGACGACGGCTTTCTTGCCCTTGAAGTCGGAGAGCTTGTAGGTCTTGCCATCCGACGCCTGCAGCGAAAAATCGGGGGCCTGGTCGCCAACCTTGAGCTCCACGGGGGTGCCTCCTGGCGCGGGGGTCTGCGCCGCGAGAGTGGCCGCGGCGATCGCAACGAGCGCGGCGGTCGTCAGAAAACGCATGTCAATCTCCTCCTGAACAATCGGAACCGGTTCGACGAACCGGTTCAATCTATGTTACGCGAAAGACGAACCGATCGCTGGCCGCGTAGTTGACCAGGGCGCAGGCCAGCACAGCCAGCAGGTTGGCCAGGACGGGAGGCAGCCCCGCCGCGCCCACCAGCAGGCGCATCAGCAGCAGGTTACCGGCCAGCGACACCAGCCCGTTCGTGGCGTGGAAGCGCCAGAGTCGACGGATCCGGCCGCCTGCGGTCGCCGGCCGATCCCGCCAGGTCCAGCGTTCGTGCCAGGCAAAATTGTGGAGGATGGTCAGTTCGACCGCGATCGCGGTGGCCGCCAGGTAGTGCGCGCGGAGGTGTAACAACAGCGCCAGCAGACCGAGCTGGAGCAGAAAACCCATCGCGCCCACGCCGTTGAATTTCAGGAACCGTGAACTCGGAGCCACCCGCACTGCAAGGCGCGGACGGCGCCGGAACCGGCTCATGACCACGCGCTCACGCCGCGCATTCCGCGGCCGTAGGCGAACCGGACCAAGCCGCCGTAATACGGAGTGTTGAAAGTCGCGAACCTGGATCACGTCCCGGTGCGAGACAACCAAGGGCCGCGCAAGGGCAAGGGCGCCTCAGGGAAGATCGGCGGCAAGTAGGGGACGGTTGGCGGTTGGCGGTCGGCAGTTGGCAATTGGCAGTCGGCATGCTCTGCCTGCTGCCGACTGCCTTCTACCGTGTCGGACTCAGCGCAACTGTCCGCGGACGGCGCCGCCCGGGTTCATCGCCGTGTGGACGTTGTAGTAGTAGTTCTGCGGGTTGGCGATCATGTCGGCGACGTCGGCCGCGCCGGCGGTGACGTTCTGAAACGAAAAGGTGCCGGAACCGTTGGTCAGCGTGACCGAGCCCGGCGTCAGTCCGGTATTCAGCAGCACGCCCGCGTTGGCGCCCGCGACGTTCTTGTGGATGTGCGCGACGTTGACCACGCTGCCAGTGGGGAAGCTGTTGAGCGACACCGCGAAGTCGAGCGTGTTGTTTGTGGCGTTGATGGTGATGACGGCCGTGCCGCGCGCGGTCGCCTCGGCGTTGGTCACCGGGGGCACTTCGTTCAGCGCCGAGAGCGCGACGGTGAAGATCGTCGCATTAGTGGGCGTG
>JBKJRJ010000541.1:0-7646 GCA_046594705.1 Vicinamibacterales bacterium | reverse complement strand
CATGTTCGAGTCCCTCTCCAATCGGCTGCAGGACGTCTTCCGCAACATTCGCGGAGGGGGCCGGCTCACCGAAGAGACGGTCGAGCTGGCGCTCCGGGAAATCCGGATGGCGTTGCTCGAGGCCGACGTCAACTTCAAGGTCGTCAAGGCCTTCATCGATCGCGTGCGCGATCGGGCGGTCGACCAGGAAGTGCTCCGGAGCCTCACCCCGGATCAGCAGGTCGTGCGCATCGTGCGCGACGAGATGCTGGCCCTGTTCGGCGATGCGCAGGGGGGGCTCCAGCCCACGGCGGAATCGCCGCGCGTGGTCATGCTGCTGGGGCTCCAGGGCTCGGGCAAGACGACGACGTCGGCCAAGCTGGGGAAGTGGCTGGCCAAGCAGGGACGCCATCCGCTACTGGTCTCGACCGACGTGCGGCGGCCGGCGGCGATTCAGCAGCTGTCGGTGGTCGGCAAGCAGGCCGGCGTGCGGGTGCACGATCCGGCGGGCGAGATGAACCCGGTGACGCGCGCGACGGGCGCGCTGGCCGAGGCGCGCAACAGCGGCTTCGACGTCGTCATCGTCGACACCGCCGGGCGGCTGCATATCGACGACACGCTGATGGACGAGCTCGAGGCGATCAAGGCCGCCGTCAAGCCCGTCGATCTGCTGTTTGTCGCCGACGCGATGACCGGGCAGGACGCGATCAAGAGCGCCGGTGAGTTCAACCGGCGGATCGGCGTCACCGGCGTGGTGCTCTCGAAGATGGACGGCGACGCGCGCGGCGGCGCGGCGCTGTCGGTGGTATCGGTGGTCGGCGTCCCGATCGCGTTCGTCGGCAGCGGCGAGCGGTTGCAGGACCTCGAGCCGTTTCACGCCGACCGCGTGGTCTCGCGCGTGCTCGGGATGGGGGACGTGCTGTCGCTCATCGAGAAGGCCGAAGAGGCCGTCTCGATGGAGGACGCCGCGAAGCTGGAGCAGAAGATCCGGCGTGACGAGTTCACGCTGGAGGACTTCCGCGAGCAGCTGCGCACGATCCGGAAGATGGGCCCGATCGAGCAGATCATCGGGATGCTGCCCGGGATGGGAGCCATCAAGGAGCTCAAGGCGCAGAAGGAGCAGGTCGACGAGAAGCAGATGCTGCGCGTGGAGGCGATCATCAGCTCGATGACCACCAGGGAGCGCGCCAACCATCAGCTGATCAACGGCCAGCGCCGGAAGCGGATTGCGAAGGGTTCCGGCACCACGGTCGAAGAGGTGAACCGCCTGCTCAAGCAGTTCATCCAGATGAAGAAGATGCTCAAGTCGCTCGGCGGCATGGCCGGGCTCGCGAAGGGAAAGCGTCCTAACTTGTCTGCCTTGAAAGGCATGATGAGGGGCTAGTTGGACGACAAGCTGCAACACTGAGGAGACAGATGGTAGTCATTCGTTTACGGCGGGCCGGTTCGAAGAAGCGGCCGTTCTTCCGCGTGGTCGTCACCGACTCGCGCGCGGCGCGCGACAGCTCCTACGTGGAAGTGCTCGGTCAGTACAACCCGCGCACCAATCCCGAGACCCTCAAACTCGATCGCGAGCGGCTGGCCCACTGGCTGAAGCTCGGCGCGCAGCCGTCCGACACGGTCCGCACGCTGGTCGATCGCATGCCGGAGGCGCCCGCCGTCGAACCCGACGCGGCCGCAGCCAGCGCGTCGTGAGCCGGGCACGCGCGGTCGTCGAGGCGATCGCGAAGGCGCTGGCCGACAAGCCTGACGCCGTCAGCGTCACCGAACGTCCGGCGCGCGGACAGTCGATGGTGGAGTTGACGATGGCGCCGGGCGACATGGGGCGCGTGATCGGGCGCCAGGGGCGCACCGCGCAGGCGGTGCGCACGCTGGCGACCGCCGCCGCCGAGCTCGACGGCACCACGGTGAGCGTCGAGTTCCGCGATGCCTGACCAGCCTTCGCCTGACGGCTTCGGCGGGGCAGGCGACCTGGTCCTGGTCGGGCGTATCGGCCGCACCCACGGGATTCGCGGCGACGTCTTCGTGAATCCGGAGACCGACGCGCCCGACGAGCGGTTCGTCGCCGGCCGGGTGCTGCATCTCGAGCTGCCGGGACGGTCGGAGGCGCTGACGATCGCGTCGGTGAAGTTCCACCAGGGCCGGCCGATCGTCGGGTTCGAGGGGGTCGACACGATGGCGGCGGCCGAGGCGCTGGCGGGCGGGGAATTGCGAATTCCCGAAGCGGACCTGCCGCCGCTGCCGGGTGACACGTATTACCGGCACGACCTGGTTGGCTGCCAGGTGACCGACACGAAGGGGGAGCCCATCGGGCGCGTGACCTCCGTGGACGGGCCGATCGAGCGCAGCCGGCTGGTGATTGCCGGGCCGCGCGGGGAAGTGATGGTGCCGATGGTCGACGGGATATGCGTCCGCGTCGACCCCGCCGCCAAGCTGATCGTGGTCGATCCGCCGAAGGGTTTGCTGGAGCTGTGACGATCGACATCGTCACGATCTTCCCCGCCATGGTGCGGGCGCCGCTGGCGGAAGGGATTGTGGCACGGGCCGTCGCGCGGGGGCTGCTCGACATCCGGGTGCACGACCTGCGTGGCTTCACGACCGACCGGCACCGCGTCGTGGACGACATGCCGTTTGGCGGCGGCCCCGGGATGGTGTTGAAGCCGGAACCGCTGTTCGCGGCGGTCGAGGCGATTCTCGAGCAGCGGCGCGCCGAGGCGGCAGCTGAGGGGGCGTCCCGCCGCGGCCGTGGCGGCGTGACCGCCGGAGCGTCAGCGGAGACGGCAGGCGGACACGCGATCGTGCTGACCTCGCCGGACGGAGAGCGGCTGACGCACCAGGTGGCGGACCGGCTGCGGGTGCTGGACCACCTGGTGGTGCTGTGCGGCCGCTACGAAGGGGTGGACGAGCGCGTTCGCGAGCATCTCGCGACCGAGGCGATCTCGATCGGGGATTACGTGCTCTCGGGCGGGGAGCTGCCGGCGCTGGTGATCGTCGACGCGGTGGCGCGTCTCATCCCGGGAGTGGTCGGCGACGAAGCGTCGGTGGCCGGCGACACGTTCGCGCGCGATGGCCTGCTGGATTTCCCGCAGTACACGCGCCCCGCGGAGTTCCGGGGCCACGGGGTTCCGCCGGTGCTGCTCTCGGGGCACCACGCGGAGATCGAGACATGGCGGCGGCAGCAGGCGCTCGATCGGACGCGCCGGCACCGCCCGGATCTGCTGGATACGAAGAGTTCGAAGCATTAAAGGAGCGAGTCATGACTGCCGTAGAGACCGTCGAGCGCACACAGCTCATTCAGCGCCCGGCGATCAAGCCTGGTGACACCGTGAAAGTCCACGTCAAGGTGCGCGAGGGGGACAAGGAGCGCATCCAGGTGTTCGAGGGCATGGTCATCGGCATGCACCGGGGCGGCGCGCGCGCGACCTTCACGGTCCGCAAGGTGTCGTTCGGCCAGGGGGTCGAGCGCATCTTCCCGCTGCACTCGCCGGTCATCGACAAGATCGAAGTGCTGCGCACCGCCAAGGTCCGCCGTGCCAAGCTCTACTTCCTGCGCGAGCTCAAGGGTAAGGCCGCGCGCATGAAGGAAGTCGGCCGGAAGCAGCCGACGTCGTAACACAGGCCTTCGGTGTTTGGCTTTAGACTCCAGGAACGGTAGGCCTAAGGCCTTCCCAAAACCGAAAGCCCGAAAGCCAAAAGCCCAAAGCCTGAAACGCCGAAACCCCCATGGTGAAGATCCGCTCTTACCGGACCCTGGAGAACGCGCTCCGGCGCATGGGTTTCGTGTACGTCGCGGGCGTCGACGAAGTGGGCCGCGGCTGCCTGGCCGGGCCGGTCGTCGCGTCGGCGGTCGTGCTGCATCCAGATCGGTATATTCCGCGCATCTGCGACTCCAAGACGGTGACCGCCCTCGAGCGGGACCGCCTCTACGAACGGATCACCCGCGAAGCGATCTGCTGGGCCGTCGTCGGCGTGGACCCCGGTGAGATCGACCGCATCAACATCCACCAGGCCTCGCTGCGGGCGATGCAGCGGGCGGTGCTCGCGCTCGCGCCGCTGCCCGACATGGTGCTGGTCGACGCGTTCCGGGTGCCGGATCTGCCAATGGCGCAGCGCGGCGTGGTGCACGGCGATACCCGCTGCACGGCGATCGCGGCGGCGTCGATCGTGGCGAAGGTGACGCGCGACCGCGCGATGCTCGAGCTGCATGGGCAGGACCCGCGCTACGGGTTCGACCGCCACAAGGGCTACGCCACACAGGACCATCTCGACGCCATGGCGCGGTTCGGCTATTCCGACGCGCATCGACGCTCGTTCCGGCCCGCCACACTCTTTGATAGGATCTAAGGCTCCCTTGGCCACCGAACGCGACGAGGCACTCAAGAAAGCGGAGAAGCTGCTCAGGCAGGGCAAGCTCGACCTCGCGATCGCCGAGTACGCGCGCATGATCGAGGACCAGCCGCGCGACTGGAACACCCGCAACACCCTCGGCGATCTCTACATCCGCGCCTCGAAGCCGGAGCTGGCGGTCGCGCAGTACATGCAGATCGCCGATCACCTGATGCACGAGGGGTTTTACCCGAAGGCCGCGGCGATCTACAAGAAGATCCTCAAGATCAAGCCGGACGAGGAAGCGGTCCAGTTGAACCTGGGAGAGATTTCCGCGAAGCAGGGGCTGCTCGCCGACGCCAAGATGTATTTCCTGGGGGTCGCGAACAAACGCCGCACCCGCGGCGACCGGCCCGGCGCCGACGAAATCATCGTGCGGCTCGGCGTGCTCGATCCCAACGACTTCGACGCCCGTGTCCTGGCGGCGCGCACGCTGGCGGACAACGGCGACGGCCTCGCCGCCGCGATGCAGTATCGCGCCATGCATGCGGATCTGATCGAGAAGGGCCGCCAGCCCGAGGCGATGGGCGCGCTGCGCGAGTCGGTCCGCCTCAACCCCGATGACACTGACGCGCGCGCCACGCTGGCCCGCGCCGCCGTGGCCGAGGGGGACCTTGATGCCGCCAAGGGCTACCTCGATCGCGCGATCGCCGGCACCGACCCCGCTTTGCTGATGGCGCTCATGGAGATCGAGCTGCGCTCGGGCGCGATGGAGAGCGCCCGCGAGCTCCTGACGCAGCTGCTGCATCTCGACGAGTCGCTGCGCGGGAAGATCGTCGAGCTGGCGTGGACGCTGGCTCCGGTCGCGCCCGAGGCGGCGTTTGTCTGCATCGACACGGCGGTTGACGCCGAGCTCGCCGCCGGCAACTACATGGACGCGGCCGCCATTCTGCAGGAGTTCGTCACGCGAGTCTCGGGACAGATCGCGGCGCTGCTCAAGCTGGTGGAAATCTGCGTCGACGGCGGCCTCGAGGCCACGATGTACGAGACGCAGGCGCAGCTGGCCGACGCCTATCTGGAATCGGGCCAGCCCGCCGAGGCGCGGGTGATCGCGGAGGATCTGGTGGCGCGCGAGCCATGGGAGCAGGCCCATATCGAGCGCTTCCGGCGCGCGCTCGTGATGCTCGACGTGCCCGACCCCGACACGCTGATCGCCGATCGCCTGAGCGGCCAGGGCCCCTTCGTCGCGACCGACCCGTTCATGGCTCCCGAGACGTTCGGCGCGTTCGACGAGGGGCCGGTCGCGGACGCTCGTGAGACCGCCGCGGTGGCCTTCCAGGACGCCATGGTGTCGGCGCCTGAGCCTGAGGCGGAGCCGCTCGTCGAAGATGAACCTGAGCCGCCGCCGCCCGCGCCCGCGCCCGCTCCGGCGCACCGGCGCGGCGCCGCGGTCGCCCGCGTGAGCGGCTCCGAGCCCGACATCCCGCTGCGTCCGCGTGCCCCCGACGCGCCGACGCCGCCACCGGCGAGAGCGGGTGGCGGCATCGATATCGACCTGAGCGACGCGCTGGCCGAACTGCAGGGCATCACCGCCGCCCCGAAGCCGCACGCCGCGCCTCCGGCCTCCAGTCTCGAGGATGCGTTTGGCGACTTTCGTTCCGCCGTATCGAAGCAGGCCGGTGCGCACGAGGCCGGGGAGCAGCTGACTCTCGCCAGAACCTACCTCGAGATGGGCATGGTGGAGGAAGCGATCGCCGCACTGATCGAGGCAGCCCGCGTGCCGACCCATCGCTTCGAGGCAGGGTCGCTGCTGGGACGGCTGTACCAGAAACGCGACGACCTGCCGCGCGCCGCCGAATGGCTGGAGCGCGCCGCCGAGGCCCCGGCGCCGACCGCCAACGAAGGGCGCGAGCTGCTCTACGATCTCGGCGCCGTGCTCGAAACGATGGGGGAGACGGCGCGGGCGCTGGCGGTGTTCCTCGAGCTGCAGACCGACGCCGGCGAGTATCGGGATGTGGCGGCGCGCGTCGAGCGCCTCGCCCGGGTTCAGACCGGAGGCTGATCATCCGCACCCTCAGCCGCCTCCTGTTCGCAGCCTATTTCCTCGAGGCGGGGTTGATCCTCGCCGTCGCGCCCTGGTCGTCGTTCTGGGAGCGCAACCGCTTCGCCGAGGCCCGCCCCGCGCTCGAAGCTCTGATCGCGAGTCCCTACGTCCGCGGCGCCGTCACCGGTGTCGGTGTGCTCACCGCGCTCGCCGGGCTGGTCGAGCTCGGCTCGGTGATCCTCTCCAAGTCGCGCCGCCGCGGCGCCGGTCCCCGCCCGGAGCCCCCGGCGTCACCGGCGGTGCATCCATGACTGCGGTCCGGCCCACCGGGGCGCGCCACTTCGTCACCGATCGTCGGCGATTCAGCCTGTCGATCGACGCCTTGATCGCGCGCGCCGCGACCGCGGTGCGCGACGAGGTCGATGTCATCCAGGTGCGCGAGCGCGACCTGCCCGACCGCGATTTGGCCGCTCTGGTCCGGCGGCTGTGCGGCGTGGCGGCCGGCAGTGCGACACGCATCGTGGTCAACGACCGGGCCGACGTGGCGATGGCGGCAGGCGCCGCCGGCGTCCACCTGAGGGGCGACTCGCCGCCCGCGTCGCGCGTCCGCTCATTCGTCCCGGTCGGCTTTCTGATCGGGCGCTCGGTGCACTCGCTCGCCGAAGTGGATGCCGCCGTCGCCGACGCCGGCTGCGATTACCTGCTGTTCGGCACCGTCTTCCCGTCGGACGGTAAGCCCGACGGCCACCCGGTGGCCGGACTCGAGCGGCTTCGGCAGGCGTGTGCGCGCTCGGCGGTGCCCGTCCTGGCGATCGGCGGCATCCACCAGGGACGCACCGCCGACGTGCTGGCCGCCGGCGCGGCCGGGGTCGCCGCCGTCGGATGGTTCATGGGTTTGACACCTCTTCCGCAGGTTGTCTAAAGTGACGCGAGCCATGGATGACTTCGGCGGGAAGCTGCGCCAGGCACGCGAGCGGCGCGGCATTTCGCTGCGGCAGATCGCATCGAGCACGAAGATCGCCGCCGCCGCGCTCGAGGCCCTGGAGAAGAACGACATCTCCAAGCTGCCGGGTGGGATCTTCAGCCGGGCGTTCGTCCGCTCCTACGCCGTCGAAGTCGGCCTCGACCCCGACGACACGGTAAAGGAATTCCTCGATCGCTTCAACCAGGACGCGCCGCCCACCGCGGCCGCGGTCGCGGCGGCCATCCCGGAAGAGGAAAAGCAGTTCGAGGCGCGGCAGCGCCAGGCGGTCAAGGGGCTGGCCGTCGGCGCGCTGCTCCTCGTGGTCCTGATCGT
>JBKJRJ010000001.1:0-7284 GCA_046594705.1 Vicinamibacterales bacterium | reverse complement strand
CCGGCGGGTGCGTCGGTTTCACCCGGGCGCAGCACGTAGGCGTTGTGCTGGGTATCGGTATTGAGGCGCGCGACGGTGATGCCGACGTCGCAGTGCAGCAGATCGCCGCGCAGGATGACCGGGTCGTCGCCAAGCGCGCCGGCGGTGACCCCCTTGCGCTGGATGTCGATGCTCGGCTGGAACCACGTGCCGAGGCCTTGATCGTTGACACGCTGGCGCCACCACCAGACCAGGTCGCTCGTTTTTGTCGTGCCCGGCGTGATGACCTTGGCGGAGAACATGGTCTCCGTCATCGACCACACCAGCGCCTGCATCCGGGTGAAAAACGCCTCCTCCTCCGGCAGGCGCGACGCGATGAGCTCGAGCGGCAGTCCCTCGGCGTCCTTGAAGCGCGACGTCCAGGTCTCGCCGAGAGCGGCCGACATCCCCTGGAGCTCGCCGCTCGACAGGCCGTCAGAGAACGCGAAGACGGTCGATCGGTTGATGCCGATCGTTTTCGGGTTGTGCTCGGCGATCACGGCCTTCAGCACCTGCCACTGCTCGTCGCCCCACAGTTCCGCCTGCTGGCCGCGGCCGACGTCGGCCGCCGCCGCCCTGGTCGAGCGCCGCGCCTCGAACACGCCGCCCTGCGACGTGCCGCCGAGCGCGATGCGCTTGACGCACGAGGCGGCCGGCGCCTGCGCACCGCAGCTGTCGGCGAACACGTAGATCGTGCGCCGCCTCGCCGCGAACGTCTCGGGCGCGGTGATCGACGAAAACACCGGGTCCTCGTTGTACTCGCGCATCGGCACGACCCACAGGTCGATGCCGTGCTTGCGCATCAGCGCAGGGAGGAAGGTGTCGAGCCGCTGCTTCAGCCAGGCCTGCTGCATCGCCGCCTGCTCCCGCAGCGTCCCGAACGGCCTCGCCTGGTTCTGGTCGAGGGAACGCTCCGGCGCCGGCGTCTGCGCCGCGACCGGCAGCGCGGTCAGCAACACCATCAGCGCCATCAGGACCCTGCGCAGGGCGGCTTCTTTCATGGCCGAAGTCTACCCGAAAGCGCGAAGCGGCCCGCCGGGCTCCGAGTCCCCGCCGGTCGCGTCAGCCTGCGGCCAGCACCCGCACGAACGTCGCGCGATCGACGTTGCCGCCGGTCAGCACCACGCCGACGGTCCGCCCTCGCACGGCGTCACGCTCGCTGAGCATCGCCGCCACGCCCGCGGCGGCGGCGCCTTCCGCCACGTTGTGCGTGTCGTCGTAGATCGCGCGCATCGCCGATTCGATCTGATCGTCGGTAACCTCGACGAGGCGATCGATGCCCGCGCGAATCTGGTCGAGCGCCTCGGGCACCGGTGTGCGGCAGGCCATGCCGTCAGCGATGCGCGTGGTCGCATCGTGCGAGACGAGACGCCCGGCCTCGAGCGACCGCGCGTACGCGGGGGCCGACGCCGCCACGACGGCGACGATCTTGGTCGGGACGCCCAGGGCGGCGCGGGCCGCAAGGGCGCCGCAGATTCCCGAGCCGAGCCCGATCGGAACGTAGAGGCTGTCGAGATCCGGCGCGGCGCGAAAGAGCTCCAACGTGGACGAGGCGACCCCGTGCACCAGCACCGGATCGAAGGAGGGCACCAGGTGCCAGCCGCGCTCGACGGACAGGCGCTGTGCCGCTGCGATCGCCGCCTGGAAGTCGCGCCCCTCCTCGATCAGCTCGACGCCGAGCGCGCGCATCGCGTTGTTCTTACCGAGGCTGTTGCCAAGGGGAACGACGACGGCCGCCTTGAGGCCGTGCAGGCGGGCGGCATAACCGATCGACTGGCCGTGATTGCCACGGGTCGCGGCCACCACTCCCTGAATCGATCCGCCGCGGCGGCGCAACGCGTCGAGGTAGACCAGCCCGCCGCGAAGCTTGAACGCGCCAACCGGGGTGTGGTTGTCATGTTTGACCCAGACCGCGGCCCCGGCCCGCGCGTCGAGCAGCGGCCAGCGCTGCTGCGGCGTCGGCGCCATCGAGCGGTAGACGACGGCGGCAGCCGCCTCCAGATCGGCGAGCATCGTCACTGGTCGAGGCCCGCCATCGTGAACAGCACCGTCGCCAGGGCGGAGTAATCGTCCTGCCCGCGGCCCGACGCGACGAGCGCGGTGACCAGCGCGTGCACCGCGGCGGTCACCGGCGCCGGTACCGCGTGTTCCGCCAGCGTCTCTTCTGCGATTCGGTAATCCTTGGCGTAGAGCTGCGCGCGAAATCCCGGCGTGTAGTTGCCTTTCAGGATGCGCTCGCCGTGGACCTCGAGCACGCGGCTGGCCGCGAATCCGCCCAGCAGCGCCTCGCGGACCTTGGCGGGATCGACCCCGGACCGGCGCGCCAGCGCGAACGCTTCGCTCACCACCGCGAGGGTGCCGCCGATCACCATCTGGTTGCAGACCTTGCACAACTGGCCGGCGCCGGGCTCGCCGATGCGGATGATGCGATCGGGGTTGCCCATCGCCGCCAGCAGGGGCGTCACCTCGGCGAAGGCATCGGCGTCGCCGCCGACCATGATCGACAGGGTTCCGCTGACCGCGCCGATCTCCCCTCCGCTGACCGGCGCATCCAGCATCGTGGCGCGGCGCGCCCGCGCGGCCTCCGCCAGCCGGCGCGCGACCGCCGGCGAGATGCTGCTCATGTCGATCAGGATCGTCCCGGGCCGGACCGCTTCGAAGATGCCGTTGGTGCCCTCAACCACGCGCGCCACGTCCACTGAATCAGGGAGCATCGTGATGATCCGGGTGGCGCGGCGGGCCACGTCCGCGGGCGAGCCGGCTCTCGACGCACCAGCCTCCACCAGCTGGTCGACCGGCGCCGGGCTGCGGCTGTGCACGACCAGAGGAAAGCCCTTCTTCAGCAGGTTGGCGGCCATTGGTTTGCCCATCAGGCCCAGGCCGATGAAGCCGATCGTGTGAGGCATGCGCAGAAGTATAAGAGGTGAGAAGGCAGAAGGCGGAAAGGTGGGTTAACCTGTGTGGATGCCCATCGAGACCATCGCCTCACGCCGTTCGTTCCTGCGCACCGCCGGCCTGCTGACGGGCGGCGCCTGCCTGTGGCGGTATGCCCCCGCGGACCTGGCGCACGCCACCACGCGTGGGCTGGCCCAGGCGCCGACCGCTGACGCGATGCGCGCGCAGATGGGCGCCGCTCCCATCGAGAGCCTGAAGCTTGGCGAGCGGCTGGTGATGCTCTCCGGGCCGGGCGGCAATGTGGTGGTCTCACACGGCGAGTTCAAGGTCGTCGTCGATGGATTCGTCACGCCCGCCTGGCCGAGGCTGAAAGCGCTGCTCGACGGCCTGGACGGGTCGCCGATCAAGTCGCTGATCGATTCACACTGGCACTTCGACCATGCCGACAACAACGCCAACTTCCGGAAGGCCGGCGCCGGCGTCATCGCCCACGAGAACACCAGGACGCGGCTGATGGAACCGCACGATCTGCTCGGCATGCATTTCGACCCGGTCGCGGCCGAGGCGCTGCCGACGCAGACGTTCTCGGCGGGGCTGACGCTCAACGCCAACGGTGAGTCGATCAACCTCACCAGGGTGGCGGCGGCCCACACCGATACGGACATTTTCGTGTTCTTCCCGAAGGCCAATGTGCTGCACATGGGCGACGTCTTCTTCAACGGCATGTACCCGTTCATCGACGCCTCGACGGGCGGGCACATCGACGGCATGATCGACGGCGTGCAGACCGCGCTGACCATCGCGAACGGGCAGACCCGCATCGTCCCCGGCCACGGGCCGATCGCCCAACGCGCGTCGCTCGAGGCGTACGGAAGGATGCTGAGCGGAGTTCGCGACGGGGTGCGGATGCTCAAGTCGGCGGGCAAGAGCCTCGCCGAAGCGCAGGCGGCCAAGCCGTCCGCGGCGTTCGACCCGGCGTGGGGCAAGGGCATGATGGGGGCCGACGGCTTCGTGGCGCTCGTCTACAACACCCTGCGCTAGTGTCGACCCTCGAGAGCCTGCGCCGGTTCCTGCTCGCGATCCTGTTGATCGGGATGACGGGGACGGCGGTCGAACTGCTGCTCCTGCAGCACGACGAGGGGCCGATCCAGCTGGTCCCGCTCGTGCTGCTGGGGGTAGGACTCGTGACAATTCTGTGGCACGCCAGCAGCCCCGGTCGTCGCAGCACCGCCGCGGCGAGAATGGTGATGGGGGCTTTCATCGCCGCCGGCGTATTCGGCGTGTTCTTTCACTTCCGGGCGAATGCTGAATTCCAGCTGGAGAGCGACCCCACGCTGGCCGGCGCCGCGCTGGCCTGGAAGGTAATGGCCGCGAAGGTTCCCCCCGCGCTCGCCCCCGGCGTCATGCTGCAGCTTGGCCTGCTCGGATTGGCGTACACTTATCGCACCAAGGAGCAATAGACGATGACACGCAAGACCATCTGGATTCGCAGCGCATGCGCCGCCCTGGCCTTGACGCTCACGGTCGCGGCGGCCGCCTCGGCGCAGGTCGGTAAGTCGCAGGGCGTCGTCGACATCAACGCGATGGGCGAGTCCGAGATCGCGGCGCTGCCGGGCCTGACGCCCGCCATCGCGAAAGCGCTCATCGCGAAGCGGCCCTTGACGAGTCCTACCGAACTGAACACGTTCCTCGCGTCGCAGGGCCTGACGCCCGAACAGGCCATGGCCGTCTATCAGAAGGCGTTCGTGCACATCAATCTCAATACGGCCACGTCGGAGGAGATCCTGCTGGTGCCTGGCGCCGGCCGCCGCATGGTCCGCGAGTTCGCGGAATATCGCCCGTGGAAGACCCGGGCGCAGTTCGACAAGGAGATCTCGAAGTACGTCGGCGCCGAGGCCACCGCGAAGCTGGCGCAGTACACCTTCATCGCGATGAACGCCAACACCGCGAGCGACGCCGACCTGATGACGGTGCCGGGCGCGAACCAGGCCTGGGCCGACAAGGTCAAGCAAGGCCGCCCGTTCAAGTCCGCTGCCGATCTCGAAAAAGCGATCGGCAAGGGTCACGCCCGGTTCTTCGTTCTCGAATAGGAGCTTCCATGATGCGTGCGACTGTTCTGGCCGCCGGTTTCGTAGTGATTGCCGGCTCGGTCCCCGTGCCGGCGCAGGATCACCAGCACGAGGCTGGGGAGATCGGCACGGTGCGGTTCGCCAACTCCTGCCGCGCCGACGTCCAGCCGGCGTTTGCGCGCGGGATGGCGCTGCTGCATTCGTTCGAGTTCGGGCCGGCGGTGGCCGCGTTCAAGGCCGCGGTGGATGCCGATCCCTCCTGCGCGATCGCGCTCTGGGGCACCGGCGTCGCCCAGTGGGGAAATCCGTTCTCCGCCACGATCAAGCCCGCGGCGCAGATGCAGGCGGGGCGCACGACGCTCGAGCGCGCGGCGGCCGCCGGCGCCAAGACTTCCAGGGAACGCGATTTCATCGGCGCGGCCGCCCTGCTCTACGACCGGTTCGAAACGGTCGAACAGGGCGCGCGGTTCCGCGCCTACCGCGATGCCATGGGCCGCGTCGCGGCGGCCTACCCCGAAGATCCGGAGGCGTCGGCCTTTTATGCCCTCGCGCTCGCGGCGGGCGCGAATGCGACGGACAAGGCCTACCCGGATCAACTGAAGGCCGGCGCGATGCTCGAAACGCTGTGGGCGGCGCAGCCCCAGCACCCCGGCCTCGCGCATTACATCATCCACAGCTACGACGTGCCCGCGCTGGCGCCGCGCGCCGTCGAGGCCGCCCGGCGCTACGCGAAGATCGCGCCCGCCGCGCCTCACGCGCTCCACATGCCGTCGCACACGTTCACGCGGCTAGGCTACTGGCAGGACTCGATCGAGACCAACATCCTCTCGGCCGCGGCGGCCCGCAAGGCGGGCAGCGTGTTCGAGGAATTTCACGCCTCCGACTACCAGGTCTACGCCTACCTGCAGGGCGCGCAGGACGCCGACGCGCGCCGAATTCTCGAGGCGCTGCCCGGCATGCTGGCGCGCGTCAACCCAAACGCCGCGGCGTCAGCCGCGCCCCCTGTCGCTGGCAGCTACGCGCTCGCGGCCATCCCGGCGCGCTACGCGCTGGAGCGCGGCGCCTGGGCCGAGGCCGCACGCCTCGAGCTACGCCCGAGCGCGTTCGGCTACGTGGATGGGATGACCTGGTTCGCGCGGGCGCTGGGCGCCGCGCGCATGCGCGATCTTCCGGCTGCCCGCACGGCGGTGGACGAACTGCAGAGGAGCATCGACCGCACCGCGCAGGCCGGAGAGACCTACTGGATCGAGCAGGTCACGATCCAGAAGCTTGCCGCGTCAGCCTGGCTCGCGCTGGCGGAAGGGCGGGCCGCCGAGGCGCGGGCGATGATGCGCGACGCGGCGGATCGGGAGGATCGCACGGAGAAGGCCGCAATCTCCCCGGGGCCGCTCGCCCCTGCGCGCGAGCTGCTCGGCGAGATGCTGCTCGAGCTGAAGCAGCCGAAGGACGCGCTCGCTGAGTTCGAGAAGACGATGGTCAAGGAGCCGAACCGGTTCCGCGCCGTCGCGGGCGCCGTCCGCGCCGCGTCGGAGGCCGGGGACACCGCGGCCGCGCGCAAACACGCGGCCGAGCTCTTGGCTTTCTGTAAGAAGGCCGATACACCCGGACGCCCGGAGCTCGGGGCCGCGCGTCAGCTGACTACCCCCAGAACCCGGTAACCGCGTCGATCATTCGTCAGGGCCATCCCGTCAGGATCATCCCGTCAGGGCCGAACGTGAACACGTTCGTATCCTGCCCACTGACATACTGCCCCGCTCGGCGCGGACGCCGGCTTAGAGCATGGAGGTCGGCCGTGAAGGGATACAGCCCGGCCGAAGACTAGCGCCGGCGTCGAGCCGGCCGGACCGTCACGACCACTTCCGGTTCCTCGGGTGTGTCATCGTTTGCCCGGCCCGTGAGAGTTGAGCGCATGCGTATATTGCCCGGCTCGGAATGAAAACCTCGGATTTCGCCTTGGTTTCCCGAAGTACGGACGCCTTTCATCGCGTGCTCCAGGATATCGATGCCGTCACGGGTACGTCTGACAACGCTCATGCTCGTATCGGCTGCATGCAGGATGCCGCGCCTACCTCAGCGGGGCGAGGCGAGTTCGAGCGCGGTGTCGCGGGAGATGCGGTGCACGCGGGGCAGCGCCGCCACGCCGACGAGGAACAGACCGGCTGTGAAGAACGCGAGGTAGCCGGCACCCGGTGACTGCGGCTCCTGCGCGACGGCGCCGAAGGTCGCCGCGTCGAACAACGCGACCAGGATCCGGCGCGTCTGGCCGCCTGAGGGATCGGACAACCCGGCGAGCAGCACGTGG
>JBKJRJ010000389.1:0-2549 GCA_046594705.1 Vicinamibacterales bacterium | reverse complement strand
GCCACGGCCAAGGAGTTCTTCGTCCGCATCGACATGGAGAACTCCCCGTTCACCGCGGTCACCCTCGAGGTGTTCGAAACCGCGTGGCAGCTGGGCTATCGCAACGTCGGCGTGGTGCTGCAGTCGTGCCTGCCGCGCAGCGAAGCCGATGCGGCGCGGATGAACGTGCTGGGGGCGCGCGTGCGGCTCGTGAAGGGGGCTTACCAGGAGCCGCGCGACGCCGCCTACCAATCGAAGGCGGACGTCGACACGGCATTCATCCGGATCATGCACATCCTGCTGGCCAATGGCACGTATCCCGCGATTGCCACCCACGACCCGACGATGGTCGCGGCCACCCGCGCGTTCGCCAGCGAGCGCGGCATCGACCCCGCCACCTACGAATTCCAGATGCTCTACGGCATCCGCCGGGACTTGCAGGCCACGCTGAACCGGGATGGCTTCCGGCTCCGCGTCTATGTTCCATTCGGGCGTGAATGGTTCCCCTACTTCATGCGTCGATTGGGCGAACGACCTGCCAATATCGGTTTCGTCATCCGCGGAATCCTCGCTGAGCGCTGAAGGCTCGAAAAGGCCTGCAGAGTCCGTTGGCAGCGGTCACCGCCTTCCGAGATGTGTAGCCGGCGACCCACTTCGCTAGGTAACAGCCGGTGCTTCCTGACACATCGCGGCCTCTGAATGGGGCGCAATACAACCCATAACAGCATGTAAACATTGGAGTTAGTGCCACAACCGCGTGTCGTGGCACGCGACTTGATATCCCTGAGGTGCGAGGACGGAACCGGGGCTGTATCGCCGGCGTCCTAGATTGAAAGGGTGAAGCAATGGTTACGAATTATCCCCAGCAGCTCACGGCGACGACGGGTGTGGACGTGCAGAACGGCGAAACGCTGATGAACCGCGCGGTGTGGCGATTCGGCCAGCTGCTCTGCGGGCTGCGCGGCCACGACTCGGTGCTGCACTTCGAAGGTAAGCGCGTGAACATGCGCTGCACGTCGTGCGGGCACGACACGCCGGGTTGGGACGTCAGCGGCCGCGGCCCGCGTCAGCGCTTCGAAGGCGACGCGCGCCGGCACGCGCTCGTGCCGCACCGGCTGATGCTGCGCAAGACCGCGTAAGTAGGGGCCGCCGGCCCCTACTTGCCGCACCAGCCGCGCGCCAGCGCGGCCAGCGCGTCGCGGCAGCGCAGCACGTCTCGCACCTCCACGTATTCCTCCACGCTGTGAAGCCCGGCACCGCCGGGGCCGAACAGCACGGAGGGAATCCCGGCGCTTCCGAGGACCGCCGCGTCCGTCCAGAATGTCATCCCAGTAAATTCCACATCGCTGCAGCCGCGCGCAGGGCCCTGTGCCGCCAGTGCGTGCCGCAGCGCGAGCGGCAGCTCGTGTTTCGCCGGCACCTCGTACGAGGGGCGCGCGAACAGCGGCGTCAACGAGGCCTTGAACTCCGGATCGGCCTGGCGCAGGCGAGCGAGGATGTCTTCGAACTCACGCGTCACGCCGGCGTCGATTTCACCCGGGACGGTGCGGCGCTCGAGTTGCAGCGAACAGCGATCGGGATAGCTGCTCAACTCCCGGCCGCCCTCGATGATCGAGGCATGCAGCGACGCCGTGCCCATCAGCGGGTGAGGCGGGGTGGATTGGAGCCGGCGATCGAGCGCCTCGAGTTCGTGCAGCACGCGGCCCATCCGGAGGATGGCGTCGCGTCCGTCCAGCGGCCGGCTGCCATGCGCACCGCGCCCGATCGTGTCGATCCGGTACCACGCGAAGCCCTTGTGCCCGATTGCAATCCGCATGTCGGTCGGCTCGGTCACGACCGCGCCTTCGGCGCGCCACCTCGTCACCAGCGCGTCGGCGCCGACGCTGGCATACTCTTCGTCCACGACCGCTGCGATGATGAGACGGCCTGCGGCCAGGCCCCCGTGATCGGCAACCAGGCGGGCCGCGTCGATCATCGCGGCGACGCCCCCCTTCATGTCCTGTGCGCCGCGGCCGTAGAGGCGGCCGTCACGCTCCACCGGGTCGAACGGCGACGCCATCCCCTCAACGCCGACGGTATCGAGATGTCCGCAGAACATCAGCGACCGCCCGCGGCCGCGGCCTTCCAGCACGCCGATGACGTTGCATCGTCCCGGCGCCGCCTCCTGCAACTCGACGTCGAGACCGAGCCGCCGCAGATGCGACGCGACCGCCTGCGCGATCTGCGCTTCGCCCGCCGCGCCAGGCACGAGCGATGGATTGACCGAATCGATCGCGACGAGATCCCGCAGTAACGTGATGGCTGGGTCCATAGTTCAGCGCGAGGTGCGATGTGCGCCGGTGCGAAGGCCGACGTGCCATGCGGCGCGCACCGGCACCCGGTGTTCGGGCACCCATAGTATCGTGTAGCCGATGTCTCTTGAGGGGCGCGTGGCGGCGATTACCGGCGGGTCCTCCGGTATCGGGCTCGCGTGTGCGACGCATCTTGCGCGGGCGGGGGTCGCCGTCGTGCTCGGCGCGCGCCGCCGGTCGCTGCTCGAGGCCACGGCCAGCCGCATTCGAGCCGAGGGC
>JBKJRJ010000281.1:0-8487 GCA_046594705.1 Vicinamibacterales bacterium | reverse complement strand
CCTGCCGCGAGAATCACACCCTTCATCGTTTATGTCGCCGGCGCGAGGTCGCGTTTGCGCCCCGTCAGTTCCCAGATCTTGGCGGCGTACTGCTCCCGGTCTTGGCGCCCAAGCGCTATGACGAACAAGCCGAGATATAGCAAGCCTGCGGCCGCTGCCTCAGCCACCACGACCCAGCCGCCGCCGGGCGTATAGCGGCTCGACACGAACAGTAGAGCTGCCACGACCAGCGCCGGCCAGGCGGCCGGCCAGACGGCTCGGCGGAAGCAATGGCGCACCGGCAACTCGACCCGGCGGCAAGCGGCGGGGAAGAGGATGAAGATCGACGAGAAGGCGACCGGAATGAGCGTGCCGATGGCGACCCCGGGCAGGCCGTACGGGCCGATCAGCAGGGAACTGAGCACCAGGTTCACCAGGCCGGTGTTGATGTTGACCCAGGCCACCCGTCGGATATGGCCGGAGCCCTTCAGGACGGTGGTACTCGTCGCGTTGCCGACGCGGAGGGCCACCGCGAACGCCAGAATCTGGATGACCGGTACCGCCGCGAGAATTTCCGGCTTCCGGATCCACGCGCGGATGAGCGGCTCGGCCAGGATGACCAGGACCAGCGCGATTGGCAGCACCGTCGCCAGCGACAGCCGGGTGCCCTCGATCATCACCTTCTGGAGCCGGCCGATGCGCTGGGTGGCCTCCGAGTCCACCACCACCGGAAACAGCACCGCGTTCCCCTGGTTGGTGAGCCGCTGGGTGCCCGAGATGATGCGGTCGGCCACCGCCCACACCGCCACCGGCCCCGGTCCCAGGAAGACACCGATGACGATTTCGTCCAGCTCGTAGTTGAGCTTGTTCGCCCAGTCGATGATCGACGAGTAGACACTGAACCCGGTGATCTCGCGTAACCGGTCGCGCCGGAAGAACGCCGGGCGAATGGAGAGGGCGGGGAAGGCGGTGTAGGCGGTCCGCCGGTAGACCAGGTAGGTGACCAACCGCACCGACGTCGTGGAGGCCACCAGTGTGAGCAGTCCGTAGCCCGCCAGCACCACGGCGATGTTCACCGCGGCGACCAGCAGGTTGCTGACGACCGCCACCATGTTGTTGATGTCGTAGCGCTGGAACCCGCTGCTGACCCCGCCGTAGACGGCGAACGGAAAATTGATCGCGACGTTGACGCCGACGATGAGCAGGATCCACTTGCCGAGTTCCGCCTGCGACGCCGTCAGATTGAACACGTGGTCGAGATTGACAGCCAGTCCGATCACGACCAGATAGGCGAGCACGCCGAACCCGGCGAACAGGTAGAAAATCGTGCTGGCGATCTCGTTGAGCGCCCGCGTATCCCGGTGCGCCCGGTACTGCGCGATGAACTTGACCATGGCGCCGTTGTAGCCCAGGTCGAGGATCGAGAAATGGATGGTGACGCCGGCCGTCAGCATCCACAGGCCGTAGGCCTCGGTGCCCAGGTGGTGCAGGTTGAACGGCAGCGTGATCAGGCCGATCGCCATTTCCGCGAACACCGACAGGTAGCGCGTCGCCACGTTGCGGAAGATCGTCTTCAGCGGGCGATCTTCCTGCGCGACCCATCCCGCCTCGGTCACGCGGCACCCTTGCGGAACAGCACCACCTTGACCGTGTCGAACACGATGGTGAGATCGAAGACGACCGACAGATGCTTGATGTAATAGAGGTCGTAGCGGAGCTTCTCCATCGAGTCCTCGATCGACGACCCGTAGCGGTACTTCACCTGCGCCCACCCGGTCAGCCCCGGCTTCACGGCGTGGCGCTGTTGGTAGAGGGGAATCTGCGCCGACAGCTGCTCGACGAAGAACGGCCGTTCCGGGCGGGGGCCCACGAAGCTCATGTCGCCGCGCACCACGTTCCACAGCTGCGGCAGCTCGTCGAGGCGGGTCTTGCGGATGAAGCGGCCGATCCGCGTAATGCGATCGTCGCCGTCCTTGGCCCAGATCGGTTTACCGCCCTTTTCCGCGTCTTTCCGCATCGAGCGGAACTTGGCCAGCGTGAACGTCCGGCCGTTTTCCCCGACCCGCTCCTGGCGGTAGAGCACCGGCCGGCCGTCCTCGAGCATGACCAGCAGCGCCGTCAGGACCATGAGCGGCAGCGTCAGCACCGCCAGCATGGCCGATAGTGCCAGATCGATCGTCCGCTTCATCAACCGCGTCGCGCGGGAGACGCGGAAGCCGTCCGAGAAGATCAACCAGGACGGCCGCAGGTCGTCGATCAGGATTTTCCCCGTCACGCGCTCGTAGGTCGTGGTGGCCTCTTCCACCCGGATCCCCGCCATCTTCGCCCGCAGCAGCTCCTCGACCGGCATCCGGCCGCGGCGGTCCCCCATGCCGACCACGATCCGGTCGATCTGGTGTTCGGCGATCAGCCGGTCGATGTCCGCCGGCGTCCCGACGATGGCCGGGTTGACGATGCGCTCGCCGATGCGCGACGCGTCGTCGTCGATGAAGCCGATGATGTGGTAGGCGAACTCCTGCTGGTCGAGGATCTGCCGCGCGACCTTGCGCGCGGTGTCGCCGGTGCCCACGATCAGGACCCGCTCCTGCAGCCGCATCGAGCCGCTGACATGATTGAAGAGCAGCCGCCATCCCAGGATCGCGATGAGGAAGACAAACAGCGCCGAGACGAAGATGCCGTTGCCGATCATCAGCGCCGGCAGCAGGAAATAGAGCGCGGCGAGCACGATCGAGGCGGCGCCGGCCGCCTGCAGCAGACGGACGATCAGCTCGCGGTTCGAGTGGACGAGCGTCAGGTCGTAGAAGTCGTTGTAGTAGAGGCTGGTCTGGCAGACCAGCGTGACCAGCAGGATCTTCCAGACGTTCGCCGCGAGGTCCGGCGTGCCCTGCGCGGCCGCGGCCAGCGCCACCGATCCGAAGATCAGCACCAGCTCACCGCTGAAGACCGTCAGGCTCCGTGTCGATACGTGCCGGTTGAACAACTGCATGGGCCCGAACCTGTCCTTCTAGCCGGCGACGTAGCCGTCGGCACCGTAGCCATACGCGGCGCCGGTGTCACCGGCGTCATTGAGCACCAGCCCCAGCACCTTCGACAGGTCGAGGCCGGCAAGCGCCCGCTCGATGGCGGGTTTCGGGGTCACGCCGGCGCGGACGATCATCAGGATGCCGTCGGCCATCGAGGACGCGACCGCGACGTCCGCCAGCGGCGCCACCGGGGGCATGTCGATGAGGATGCGATCGAAGCGCGTGCGGAGCGCGTCGAGCATCCGGCGCATCGCCGCCGAGCCGAGCAGCTCGGCGGGGTGCATCGGAATCACGCCCGACGGCAGGATCGTGAGCCGCTGGTCCGGCAGCGGCACCAGCGCGTCCTCGACCGAGGCGCCGCCCATGAGCACGTCGCTCAGGCCGGGGGTATCCGGGATGCCGAACAGCCGGTGAATCGAGGGCCGCCGGAGGTCGCCGTCCACCAGCAGCACGCGCTGCTGGAACTCCTGGGCCATCGTCAGCGCCAAGTTGGCGGCGGTAAGGCTCTTGCCGTCTCCCTTGTTCGGGCTGGTGATGATGATGGTCCGCAGCGCGCGGCCGTTCTCGGCGGCCTTGACACGCGTGCGCAGCGAGCGGTACTGCTCGGCCGCGAGGGATTGTGGCGCGTGCGCCGCGACCAGGCGGGGGTCGACGCCGATGGCGGCGCCGGTGTGTCGTGCCGCGGGCAGGTCAGCCTGCCGCGGCAGGGCCGGCGGGGCGGCCGCCACGCTGGCGGCGGGGCGGTCCGCGACCGCCTGCGCGGACGATCCTCCGTCGGAGGCCCATTCGCCCGGCTCGGGACTGGTCAGCCCGCGGGTGCGATGGACGCTGCCATCGCGCTCGGCTTTTTTCAGGATGTCCTGGATGCGGCTCATGCTGTCTGCTCCTGCGCCGCCCTAGGCGGGAATGCGCGAAATCTCGCCGAGGACCGGCACTTCGAATTCAGTTTCGAGCGCACGCGAGTCGTGCACCGAGCGGTCGAGGAACTCGCGGCCGAGCGCCGCCATGGCGCCCAGCACCAGGCCGGCGACGATGGCGAGCGCCATGATCTTGAGCGGCTGCGGCTCGAGGGGCGTCTCGGGCAGGTTCGCGGCGTAGAGGACGGTGAACCGTTCACCGCCCTGTGTGCGCGCCGCGTCTTCCGCCATGCGCGCGTTGTTCAGGCGGGTGTTGAGTTCGGTATAGCGCACCTTTTCGAGGCCGTATTCGCGCTCCACCGAGGCGAGCGCCTGTTCGACCGCGGGCGCCGATTCGACGCGGTTCTGATACTGGCCAATCTGGCGCTGGGCGCTCCCCGAGGCCGCTTGCAGTTCGCGCAGGTGCAGCCGGGCCAGGTCGCGCTCCTGGACCTTCTGCAGGTAGATCGGGTCGCTCTTGAGCTGCTCCTCGCGATTGGCGGGCTGGGTGACCTTCGCGGCCGTCACGTCGGCGCTCGCCTGCCTGATCTCGCGCTGGAGGCGCTCGATATCCGGATGCTTGTCGGTATAGCCGAGGGCGCGGTCCGCGGCCAGCTGAGACTGGAGATCGTCCAGCCGTTTTTGCGCGTTCTGCGCGGCGAGCATGCCGCTCGTCGTCATCGCGGCGGCGCCGACCCCCTGGCGCATCTGATCGATCTGCGACTCCAGCAGTCCCAGGTGTTCCTGCTCGGCGCGGATCTGAATCGAGATGGACTCGAGCTGGCTGCGCGAGCCGTTGACCATCTGGACGTTCGACGCGATTTGCTCCGGCAGGCTGCCGCTGTAGCTCTGTTTCTTCGTGCGCAGCTGGTTCTCGAGCTCGGTGAGCCTCGCCTGCGATGCCGCCACCTGCTGATCGAGGATTTCGGCGGAGTTCTCGGCGCGACTGGTCTGGACCTTGGAGTTCTCTTCCACGAATACGGCGGCGACGCGGTTGGCGACGCGCTGGGCCCTCACCGGATCACGATCGGTAAAACCGATGTAGAAGAGGTCGATGCCGCGGGTCGGGTCCGGCCGGCCGTTGAGGCCGATCGTCGGCGGCACTTCGATGTTCTGCGCCAGGTTGAAGCGCAGCGCCGTGGCGACCTCGGCGGGGGGCTTGGCGGGGCTGAGCTGCTCCTCGCGCACCACCCGGTCGAGCACCGTCGGGCTGAGCAGCAGCTGCTGCACGGCGCGCTGCCGCTCGACCGGATCCATGGCGCTCATGCCACGCAGCACGTCGGCCGACAGGGTCGGCGACTGGACGCCGATGGCGGCCTTGGACAGGTACTTCTTGGGCCACACCGCCACCGTGGCGGCGCCGGCGGCGATCGCGAGCAGCAGCGGCGCGATGAACCACCACTTGCGGCGGTTGACGGCCGCCAGGTAATCGAGCGGGTGAAACGACTGTGGTTCCATTAGCGAATCCTCATAGGTTCAGAAACGACGAACTGCACACCAGCCACGTGGCGGGTGATCCGGCCGGCCGCCAAGCGGTTGTCCTGCGTGCTGAAGGCGTGGTACCCCTCGATGCGGAACCAGCGCTGGACGGCGTAGCCGACCACGGTGTCCAGATAGAGCGAGTCGAGCGCGAGCTCGGAGCGGTCGAACGGATCGGTGCGGCGCCAAGCCGCGGATTCCTGGAGGTAGAGCCGGTTCCGGCCGAGCGGCATCTGCACGTAGCCGCGCGCCTCCTGGCTCTGATTGGTCCCCCCGAAGGCCAGCGACGGCAGGTAGCTCCGGCTGTAGTGCACGCCGAGGGTCGCTTTGTCGGCACGTTGGGTGACCCCGAGCTTCACGTAGGGGCCGGTCCTGGTGACGCCGGTGGTTCGGTCATTGAGGTGCACGACGCCCGCGGACCCATCAACGCTGGTGTGCGCGCCGCTGCGGAGGTGGACCACGCCGCCGGCATCCTGGAACAGCTGCTGGCGCGCGCCATCATTGAGATCGGCGCGGCGGAAGCCGTATTCGCCGCCCGCTGACACGCGGTTGCCGAAGCGGTGCGTGAGCTCGCCGCGGATGGCGTGGACGATCCCCCCGGTCAGCGCGGTGTCCTGCCGCACGAAGTCCACCCACGTCATTTCGTACCGCGTCGCCAGGTCCACGCTTTTGGTGAGCCGCGCCTCGATCCCGCCAGCCAAGGCGTTGTAGCGCGACCCGGTACGCTCGAAGGGCAGGTCGTTGAGCTCCAGCCGGTCGGTGGTGGGCGACTGCGAATAGCTGTCGGTCACGAACACGGTGACCCGCCGCGTCACGCGCTCGCGCAGCGACAGATAGGCGCGATGATCGGTGCCGTCGAGGTCGCCCAGGTCGACGTAGCGGCGCAGCGAGCCGGTGTAGCCGCTCGAGAAGCTGGTGCGCGGGCTGAGGAACTCGAGCTGGCCGAACGGCTCGAGCCGGATCAGCGTGTCGCCCGCGGTCTTCTGGTTCACGTCGGGGGACGCGATCGCGACGTTGGTGTCGTAGAGCGCGCCGACCGTCACGCCGGGCGTGAAGCTCCATCCCGGGATCTGAAATGACGGCAGCTCGGCCGACTGGTCCTGCGCCGCCGCCGGCGCGGCCAGCGCCAGCGCGACGCACGCGGAGGCCAACACCCGGAATGTCATCGTGCTCACCTGACAATCACCGTGTCGCCCGGCAGCAACTGGAGCGGCTCACGCGTGCTGTCGCCGTCGAGCGCGTCCTTGTAGTTGAACCTGAGCGTCTGCATGCCTGCGACGCCTTTGCGCAGGATGCGGATGTCCTTCTTGTTCGCGAAATCGGTGAAGCCGCCCGCCATCGCGAGCGCCTGGAGCACCGACATCTGGCCGGTCATCAGCGTCAGGGCGCCCGGCTTGTTGACTTCGCCGGTGACGTAGACCAGCTGCGGCGTGGCCTCGACCACGATCACCGTGACCACCGGCTTCTCGATGTAGTCCTTGAGCGCCGTGCCAATCGCGTCGCGCAGCTCCACCGACGTCCGTCCCGCCGCCGCCACGTCGCCGATCAGCGGCAGCGTGATCTTGCCATCGGGCCGCACCTGCAGCGACTGCGAGAGCTGCGTGTCCTTGTAGACCTCGATGCGCAGCTTGTCGCCGGCCGCGAGCCGATAGTCGTTGGCGGTGCTGGCACCCGAGGCGCCGGCGCCGGCCGGGTTGGGCCCCGTGGAGGCGGCGCCGAAGGTCCCGACCGTCCCGGGCCGCGGCGCGGGCGGCGGGGTTTTCGGGGTCTGCGCCGACGCAGAGGCCAGCAGAACCACGAGTGACAGAGCCGTATACGTTGCAGTCTTCATGTGCGCACCTTCTATTGAGCGTGAGCCGAGTCGCGCGGGTCCTGCCGCGTCAGCCCGGTCCGGGCGGCCATCGCCACCCGCTTCAGCGTGTCGAGATCAGCCCCGTGCGTCGGGCAGCAGGCCACCCCCACCTCGATCGCGACGGGCGTGGTGAACTGGTAATGCTCGAGGCGCGCCATCACGCGCTCGATCACCCGGGTCGAGTTGTGCAGATCGGCGTCGAGCAGCACCATCGAGACGGTCGTCGCGTCGGTCGCGAGCATGTCGGTTTCGCGCAGCTCACCGCTCACCAGGCCGGCGATCTCCGGCACCGCCTCGCGGGCGTCGCCGCCATGCGGTTCCATCAGGACCAGCGTCACGAAGTTCTGCGACCTGAGCGCCCGCTTCAGCTCGTTGGTCAGCACGAATTCGAAGGTTTCGGTGCTCAACACGTTCTTGGCGTTCTTCACGAGGCCTTGTCCAGCTCGGCTTCCTTGATTTTGTAGAGGAGCGCCTTGTAACTGATGCCGAGGATTTCCGCCGCTTCCCGGCGATTCCACCGGGTCTGCTGGAGGGTCCGGTAAATGAGCTCGCGTTCGGCCCCCCGCGCGGCTGACCGTCCGATGTCCTTGAGCGACCCGATCAGCACAGGCGCGGCGGCGGGCGGCGGCGGGGGAGGCGGCGCGGCAGCGACCAGGGGCGCCGGCACGGCTGGCGCCTGGCCCTGCAGCGCGGGGATTGGGCCCACCCGCGGGAACCGTCCCGCAATCGCGTCCGCCACCTCGCGGCGAATCGCGGTATCGGTGCCCAGGATCACCATGCGCTTCACCAGGTTCTCCAGCTCGCGAACGTTGCCGGGCCACTCGTACTCAGCGAACAGGCGCAGCGTATCGGTCGCCATCGCGAGACGCGGCTTGTTGTAATGGGCGGAATAGCGCGTGAGGAAGTATTCGGTCAGCGGCGTGATTTCGTCGCGACGCTGCCGCAGCGGTGGCAGCGTGATGCAAACGACGTTGAGACGGAAGAACAGGTCTTCGCGGAACTGCCCTTCCTGGACGGCCGCCTCGAGGTCGCGATTGGTGGCGGCGACGACCCGCACATCCACACTGACGTCCTGTCGGCCCCCCAGGCGCGCGAACACCCCGTCCTGCAGCACCTGCAGCAGCTTGGACTGGAGCGGCGCCGCCATCTCGCTGATCTCGTCGAGGAACATCGTGCCGTGGTTGGCGAACTCGAACTTGCCGGGCTTGTGCTGGATGGCCCCCGTAAATGCGCCGCGCTCGAAGCCGAACAGTTCCGA
>JBKJRJ010000241.1:0-11887 GCA_046594705.1 Vicinamibacterales bacterium | reverse complement strand
GGCGTGTTCACGCCGTTCACGGCCAACGACCCGCAGCTGCTGGTGACGATCGACCGTCAGCGCGCGCTTGGCGCCGGGTTGCCGCTCGGGGAGATCACCAACGCGATGCAGACCTTCCTGGGGTCGTCGTACGTGAACGACTTCCAGTTCAACAACCGCGCCTACCGGGTCTACGTGCAGGCCGATCGGCAGTTCCGCTCGAGTCCGCAGCACATCAAGCAGATCTACGCGCGGTCGCGCACGGGCCAGATGGTACCCCTCGACAGCGTCGTCAGCATCAGGGAGACGGTGGCACCGCAGGTGATCGGCCACTTCAACCTGTTCCGCTCGGCCACGCTGAACGGATCGGCCGCGCCGGGCGTCAGCTCCGGTGAGGCCCTGCAGGAGATGGAGAGAATCGCGACGAGCACGCTGCCGGCGGGCATGACCTTCGCGTGGTCGGGTATCTCTCTCGAAGAGACCAAGGCTGGCAGGCAGTCTGCCCTCATCTTCGGGCTCGCGCTGCTGCTGGTCTACCTCACGCTGGCCGCGCAGTACGAGAGCCTGGTGCTACCCTTCATCGTCCTGCTCGGCGTGCCGCTGGCGGTGCTCGGCGCGTTGTCGGCGCAGTGGATGCGCGGGCTGGCGAACGACGTCTACTGCCAGGTTGGCCTGGTCATGCTGATCGGGTTGTCGGCCAAGAACGCGATCCTGATCGTCGAGTTCGCGGAGCAGCTGCGGCACCGCGGGCTGTCGATCGTGGACGCGGCCATCGAGGCGGGCCGCATCCGCCTCCGGCCCATCCTGATGACGTCGCTGGCCTTCATCCTCGGCGTGCTGCCGCTGGTGTTCGCGACCGGCGCCGGCCAGGAAGCCCGCCATTCGGTGGGCACGGCGGTGGCGGGCGGGATGCTGCTGTCGACGTTCCTGAACACCATCTTCATCCCCGTGCTGTATGTGGTCATCGAGACGCTGCGGGAACGCGTCACCGGCGCCCCGGCCCCCTCGGAAGGGCAGCCAACGCCCAAGGCCTAAACTGCTGAAGATTTGACACTTTTCCGATTACCGTAGTACGCTGGCGGGTCTTTTTTGATGGTGAAACTCGTAGGGCTGGAGGCGCTGTAATCATGCAGATCGACGAACGGGTCGTCGACGGAGTGACGATTCTCGACCTGAAGGGCAAGATGACGCTTGGCGAGGGGGACGAACTCCTCAAGGACAAGATCAACTCGCTGCTCCAGCAGGACAGGAAGCAGCTGCTCTTGAACCTCGAGAACGTGCCCTATATCGACAGCGCGGGCCTCGGCGAAATCGTGCGCACGTACACGACGGTCAGCCGGCAGGGCGGGAAGCTGAAGCTCCTCAACCTGACGAAGCGGATCCAGGATCTCCTGGCGATCACGAAGCTGCTGACCGTGTTCGACACTTACGACTCCGAAGCGGAAGCCATCCAGAGTTACAAGTAAGTCGGCGCACGGCCCGCCACGCGGCAACTCGCGCATGGCGCACAGCACAGTACCAGCCATCACGAACGAACCTGAGACCGAGCGGCATCGGGACCCGGTGGAGTTGAACTCCGCGCCGGCACGCCCGGTGGCGCTCGCCCTCATCACGTCCCTGCGCCCGGCGCAGTGGACGAAGAACCTCATTGTCTTCGCCGGGCTCCTGCTCGGCCAGCGCGGCACGTCGCCGGCATTCCTCGATCCCCACGCCATTGCCTTGTCGCTCGGCGCCTTCGGGGTGTTCTGCGCGCTCTCCGGTGTCGTCTACCTGATCAACGACGTCGCCGATCGAGAGAAGGATCGGATGCACCCGTTGAAGCGCCATCGTCCGATCGCGTCGGGGGAGGTGCCGGTGGGCCTCGCGCTCGGGACGGCGCTCCTGCTGGCGACGGTGGCGCTGGGGGTCGCGTATCTGCTGCGCCCCGCGTTCGCGCTGGTGGCCCTGTCCTACGTGGGGCTGCTGGTGCTCTATTCGGGGCCGCTCAAGCACATTGTGATCATCGACGTCCTGACGATCGCGGTCGGTTTCGTGCTGCGCGCCGCGGGCGGCGCGGTGGCGGTGGACGTGCCGATCAGCCACTGGCTGCTCATCCTCACCATTCTCGGGGCGCTGTTCCTGGCGTTGAGCAAGCGCCGGCACGAGCTGGTGCTGCTGGCCGATGGCGCGACCGGACACCGGCCGATCCTCGAGGAATACAGCCCCTACCTGCTCGACCAGATGATCGCGGTGGTCACGGCATCCGCGCTGGTGTCGTACGTCATCTACACGGTGAGCCCCGAGACGGTGGAGAAATTCCACACGCATTATCTGGGGCTGACGCTGGTGTTTCCGCTCTACGGCATTTTCCGGTACCTCTACCTCGTGCACCTCAAAGAGGGCGGCGGCAGCCCGGCCGACACACTGCTCAACGACCGCCCGCTGCTTGCCTGCGTGGCGCTGTGGGCGCTCTCCGTTGTGGCCATCATTTACGGAACCAGGCTGAATGGCTAAATCCAAGGTCGCCGTGCTCAAGACGTCGCCGGCCACCGTGCTGCGCGACTACCACTCGGTGATGAACCTCGCGGGCTACCAGGAGGTGGTCGCGAAGGACGCCGACACCGCGCTGAAGGTCAATATCTCGTGGCACTTCTTCTTCCCGGGGGCCTCGACCACGCCGTGGCAGCTCGACGGCGTGATCAAGGCGATGAAGCAGGACGGCTACGATCCGAACCTGATTCACGCCTGCCACAACCGCACCGTCGTGATCGACGCCCACCTCGGGGAGACCGAGAACAAGCAGATCAACGTCGTCCAGGCCCACAACCTGCGCAACATCCACATCTACGAGACCGAGGACTGGATCAACATCCGTGAGGCGGTCGGGGACCTGACGAAGCAGTTCACCTGCCTGAACGAGGTCTACCCGAAGGGCTTCATGATCCCGAAGCGCTTCATCGGTGAGAACATCATTCACCTGCCCACGGTGAAGACCCACGTGTTCACCACCACGACCGGTGCGATGAAGAACGCGTTCGGCGGGCTGCTGAACGAGCACCGGCACTGGACCCACCCGGTCATCCACGAGACGCTGGTGGACCTGCTGATGATCCAGAAGAAGATCCACCGCGGGGTGTTCGCGGTGATGGACGGCACCTTCGCCGGCGACGGGCCGGGCCCGCGCTGCATGATGCCGCACAACAAGAACGTGCTGCTGGCGAGCGCCGACCAGGTCGCCATCGATGCGGTGGCGGCCAAGCTGATGGGCTTCGACCCGATGTCCATCAAGTTCATCCGGATGGCGCACGAACTGGGACTCGGGTGCGGCGACCCGCGCGACATCGAGATCGTCGGCGACACCGAGGCGGGCAACGAGAACTGGCACTTCGTCGGCCCGTTCAAGGACATGACGTTTGCCTCGCGCATGCAGCACAAGATCTACTGGGGCCCGATGAAGAAGCCGATCGAGTGGTCCCTGAAGACGGTCCTGGCGCCGTGGGCTTACATCGCCAGCGTCATCTATCACGACAGTTTCTGGTATCCCTTCAACGCGAAACGCATGATGCTGAACGTGCTCAGCGGCCCATGGGGCAAGCTCTTCCGGAACTGGGAGCGGCTGACACCGGATGCAAACGGGTTCCCGGACGTCGGCGAAGGCACCCCGGAGATCAGGCTCTCGGGGGGCCGCGCGCTCGTCCGGTCCATCGGTATTCTCGGGACCTGCATCACACAGGCGCCCGAATTCATCACGCGCAGGAATCGAAGGAAGCGCGGCGCGGTCCAGGGAAGCGCCAAGTAAGTGAGTTCCTTCGCGGCGTCGAGGCCTTCGACTCCTGCGGGTAAAGAGACGAGCAATGTCTGATTTTTCCGTCCGTTCCGAGAACGTCGACGTCGAGCAGATCATGGGGCAGATCCGCGCGCGGATCCGGGAGAAGCGCGGCGTGGACTACACCGAAGACGAAATCCGCGAGTTGGCGAACGTCAAGCTCGAGAAGTTCATCGACCCCAAAGGGGTGCGGTCGGGGCTCCTCGAGGAGTATCGCCGGGTCAGTAGCCCGGAGGCGCCGGCGCCCAACTTCGCGTTCGGCGAAGACACCCTCTACGAGACGCACCGCGGGCCGATTCGCTGGCTGCGGGCGCTGTTCCGGCCCTTCCTGAAACTGCTGTTCAACCCCAACCCGCTCATCCAGGCGCTCCACATCCAGGCTGACCTCAACACGCGCAACGCCGAGCGCGCGGCGCGCCGCGCTCAGCTCGACGCGCTGCATTACGAGGTCATCCACAACCTGGTTGTTGAACTGACGCGGACGGGCGTCGAAGTGAAGAGCCTGAAGATGCGCCTCGAGTCGATGGCCAGCCGGCTCGACTTCGACGAGCGTCGCGCGCGCGCGCTCGAAGGGGTCGTCCAGTATCGCGCCGGCGTGGTGCCGCCGCTGCAGGTGCCCGCCGCCCAGGACCAGGGACGCCAGGAACAGGGCCGACGGGACCACGGACGCCGCGACCAGGGCCCGCGCAACCAGGGCCCGCGAGACCAGCGGCCGCGCGACCAGCGAGGACGCGCCCAGCAGTCCCCAGTCCCGCAGTCCCCGGTCCGGCAGTCCCCGGTCCAGCAGTCCCCGGTCCAGCAGTCCCCGGTCCAGCAGTCCCCGGAGGGACCCGGGACCCAAGGACCGATCGACCAACGACCCGGGACCCACGGACTCGGGACTGAGGGACCGGGGACCCAGGGACCGATCGACCAACGACCCGGGACCCAAGGACCCGGGACTGAGGGACCAGGGACCCAGGGACCGATCACCCAGGGACTGAACAACGCGCTGGACGCTGATGGCAATGAGCGGCGCGCGCGACGCCGGCGGCGGCGCGGCCGACGGCGCCCGGGTGAGCGTCCGGGCTTCACCGGCGAGGGATTGAAGGCGGGCGGCGGCGAGGCTGCTGGAGCGCAAGCGGGAGCCGACCACGCAGCGGCCGAACCACGGAGCGGGGGCGATGCACCGGCGCCGCCCGGCGGCGACGGCGGACCTGAGCCGCAACGCGGCGACGGGGGATGAAGATCGCGATTGTCGTCCAGCGCTATGGCGCGGACATCAATGGCGGCGCTGAGCAACACGCCCGCTACATCGCGGAACGCCTCGCCCCACACGCGTCGGTTGAGGTCGTCACCACCTGCGCGCGTGACTACGTGACCTGGAAGAACGAGCTTCCGGCTGGCGTCGAACAGGTGAACGGCATCCGGGTGCGCCGCTTTCCGGTCACGCACGAGCGCAAGCCGCACGAGTTCGGCCGCCGCTCGTTCCAGGTCTTCGAGCAGACCCACTCGCTGGCCGACGAGCTGCGCTGGCTCGACAGCGAAGGGCCCGCGAGCCGGGAACTGGTCGACTACGTCGAGCGGGCCGCGCCCGGTCTCGATTTCGTCGTCCTCTTCAGCTATCGCTATTACCACGCGTGGCATCTGGCGCGGCGCATTCCCGGGAAGGCGGTGATCGTGCCGACCGCCGAGCGCGATCCGGCGATCGGTCTCGCGATGTTCGGTCCCGTCCTGCGCGGCGTCCGCGCCCTGATGTACAACTCCCCGGAGGAGCGCGCGATGATCGAGGCGGCGGCGAACAATGCCGCGGTGCCTGGCGTCGTGGTCGGCGTCGGATCGGACGTCCCCGATCATGTCGAACCGGAGCGTTTCCGCGGCAAGTTCAAGATGACGCGGCCGTTCGCGATTTACATCGGGCGGATCGACGAGAACAAAGGTTGCCCCGAGATGTTCTCGCACTTTCAACGCTACGCGGCGGCCTTCCCCCGCGGGCTCGACCTCGTGCTGATCGGCAGCGCCATCATCGACGTGCCGAAACATCCGCGCATCCACCACCTGGGCTTCCTCGACGACCGCGACAAGTTCGATGCCCTCGCGGCGTCGGACCTGCTGATCATGCCGTCGTATTACGAAAGCCTGTCGATGGTGGCGCTCGAGGCGTGGGCGCTCGGACGGCCGGTACTCGCCAACGCGCACTGCGACGTCCTGAAGGGACAGTGCAACCGGAGCAACGCCGGCCTCTACTACGAGAGTTACGAGGAGTTCGTCGAAGCGCTCTACTCGCTCGAGTCCAACGGACCGCTCAACGCGCGGCTCGGCCGCAACGGGCGCGAGTTCTTCACGCGCAACTACGCATGGCCGGTGATCGAGCGGAAGTACCTCGACATGTTCGCCCAGCTGAAACGGGATCGTCCGCCTGAGGGCGGCAGCCACGGGGCGGGCGGCGGCCATGCCATGGAGCCGCTGCCCGGCTGGTGGGCACGGCGAACCAAAGACCTGCCGCCATCCCGCGACGTCCTCCAGCGCATTCCCAGCGGATCCGCGGCATGAGCCGCGGCCGCGTTCACCAGGTGCTGGCGACGCTGGGCTATGGCGACGCCATCGGGCACGAGGTGCTGGGTATTCAGCGGGTGCTCCAGGACGACGGCTACCACTCGGAGATCTTCGTCGAGACGGCGGATCGGCGGCTCGAGCATCTCACCACCGACTATCGCGAGATGGTGGGGGCCGTCGCGCCAGACGACGTGCTGATTCACCATTTTTCGATCGGCTCGCGCGCCTCACGCACCGCCTACGCGCTGCCCGGCCGCATGGCGCTGGTCTACCACAACATCACGCCGCCCGAGTATTTCCTCGGCGTCCACCAGGACCTCGTGAAGCTCTGCTTTCGCGGCCGGCGTGAATTGACCGCCTACATTGCGCGCTGCGAGCTGGCGCTCGGGGATTCCGAGTACAACCGGCAGGAGCTCGACGCCCTCGGCTTTCGCAGCACCGGCGTGCTCCCGGTGGTACCCGACTTCGCTCACCTCGACCTCCCGCCCAATACGATGACGGCCGAGCGGTTCGACGACGGCTGGACCAACGTGATGTTCGTCGGGCGCGTGATTCCGAACAAGAAGTTCGAAGACGTCATCCGCGCGTTCCACGTCTATCGCACGCGACACAACCCGCGCTCCCGGCTGCTGCTGGTGGGCTCCTATGGCGGGTTCGAGAAGTATCTGGCGATGCTGCACGCGCTCATCGCGCGGCTCGCCACCCCGGACGTCCACTTCCTCGGGCACGTCTCGAACGAGGAGCTCACCGCGCTCTACGACGTCGCCGATCTCTTCCTGTGCGCCAGCGAGCACGAGGGATTTTGCGTGCCGCTGATCGAGAGCTTCTATAAACAGGTTCCCGTCCTCGCCTACGCCGCCACCGCGGTGCCGGCGACGATGGACGGCGGCGGCGTGTTGTACAACACCAAGGATCCGTTCGAGATCGCGCGCGTCATGGCTGCCGTGCTGGACGACGCCGACCTCGAGGATCGTGTGATCGCCACGCAGGACGCGTCGCTCGCGCGATTGCTGGCCAGGGACTTCGGCGGCACGCTGCTCCGCTTCGTCGATCAGATTCGCGCCACGCCGGCCCGTCCGGCCCCCGAGGTGCCCTACGACTTCTGGACGATGTTCGACCAGGCGGAGCGCCTGGAGGAGCTGCGGCAGTTCAGGCCGGCGATCTACCGGGCGCTGCCCTACCAAGTCCCCAACCGACAGCCGCCCGCCTCCGCGACGGCGACGACGACGGCGGGCACGCCAGCCACCGACCTGCGATGAGGATCCACCAGTGGGTGCCGGCGGCGCATCGCGGGGACGCAATCGGTGATAGCGCGCGGACGGTGCGCGAGCTGCTGCGCGGCGTGGGACACGACTCGGAGATCTTCGCCCTCTCGATGGACGACGACCTGCGCGGCGATGTGCTGCCGTTCCATGATGCCGCCGCGACTGACGGCGACGTCACGATCTTCCATTTCGCCCTGCCGTCGCCGATGACCGAAGCCTTCGCAGCCCTGAAGGGTGTCAAGGTCCTGCAGTACCACAACATCACGCCGGCGGCGTTTTTTGCGCCGTACGACCCCGGCCTGTTCCGGCTCGCCGCGCTCGGTCGGCGGGAGCTGGCCACGCTGGCCGGCCGCGTCGATCTGGCCCTCGGGGACTCCGACTTCAATCGCCAGGAGCTCGAGGCCCTTGGCTTCGGTCAGACCGGCGTCATGCCGATCGCCGTCAACACCGAGCGGATCACCAGTGCGCCACGGCGACCCGCGCTCGAGCGGATCCTGAGCGACGGACTCATCAACATCCTCTTCGTCGGCCGCATCGTCCCCAACAAGAAGATCGAGGATCACATCCGGCTGGCGGAAATGTATAAACGCTACACCGACAGCTACTATCGCTTCATCTTCGTCGGGCGGCACGACGGCCTGCCGCGCTACTACGCGCAGGTGCGGGCGCTGATTAGCGAGTACGACATGCTGCCGGACCGCTTCTGGTTCACTGGGCCGGTGCCCGACGAGGACCTGGCGGCCTTCTATCGCTGGTCTGACGCCTACGTGTCGCTGAGCGAGCACGAGGGCTTCTGCGTGCCGCTGGTCGAGGCGATGGCGGCGGACGTTCCGATCGTCGCGTATGCCGCCGGGGCCGTCCCGGAAACCCTGGGTGGAGCGGGCCTCCTGTTTTACCCGAAAGATCTCGAGGTCGCTGCCGAGCTGCTGGGCAGCGTCGTATACGATCGTGATGTGCGCGAGCGCGTGCTGGCAGGACAGCGTCGGCGCCTGCAGGATTTCGCGCCGCCGCGCATTGCAGCCAGATTGATCGAGACACTGGCCCCATTCGTAGGGCATGTCTCTTAGACGCGCCGGAGATGCAGGCCGGGCCTTTCAGGCCGGGCGTCCGTCATGAGAATTGCCTTCATTGTTCAACGCTATGGCACTGAGATCCTGGGCGGGTCGGAGTACCACTGCCGGCTGATTGCCGAGCGCCTCGCGCCAAAGCACCAGGTCGAGGTTCTGACGACATGCGCGTCGGACTACATCACCTGGAAGAACGACTATCCCGAGGGCACCGACCGCATCCGTGGCGTCACGGTCCGCCGTTTCGCCAGCGCGCGGCAGCGCGACCTCGAGGCGTTCAACCGCTACTCGGAGTGGATTTTCACCTCGGCCCACACGCGTGAGGACGAGATGGAGTGGCTCCGCCAGCAGGGCCCCTGGTGCCCGTCGCTGCTCGAGTATCTCGAGCGCAACCACAACCAGTACGACATCCTGATTTTTTTCACCTACCTCTACGCGCCGACCGCGCTGGGCGTCCGGATCGCACCGCATAAGACCATCCTGGTGCCCACGGCACACGACGAGCCGGCGATCCACCTGGGCATCTACAAGGATGTCTTTAGCGCGCCCGCGGGCGTCGCCTACAACACCGACGTCGAGCGCAAATTCCTGACGACGCATTTCTCGATCAGGGCGGTCGAGGAGGAGACGGTGGGCTGCGGCGTGGACCTGCCGCACGCGCAGGAATACCAGAAGGATCCGCCCGCCGACGGCAAGCCGGATCCGGATGCCGAAGAGACCATGCCGGACGACGAGCAGCCACCGGGCTGGCGGCCGCACCTCGCTGCCCGGGGCGTGCTGTTCAAGCGGCGGCACCGCCTGCACGGGCCGGTTGCGCTTTACGGGGGACGCATCGATGCGGGCAAGGGGTGCGAGGAGCTGATCGAGTACTTCAGCTCGTACGTGCAGGCCGGCGGTGACGCGTCGCTCGTGCTGATGGGCGTCAAGCTGATGCCGCTCCCGGAGGAACCGTTCATCCTGTTCGCCGGGCGACTGTCGGACCAGGAACGGGTGCAGGCGCTCGAGGCCGCCACGGTGGTCGTGGTCCCCTCACCGTACGAAAGCCTGTCGCTCCTGGCGCTGGAGTCGTTCGCCGTGGGCACGCCGATCCTGGCGAACGCGCGCAGCGAAGTGCTGGTGGACCATTGCCACAAGAGCAATGCCGGCCTCTACTACGCCGATCGGGACGAGTTCGTCACGGCGCTGGCGCTGCTCGTCGGCGACCACCGGCTGCGCGCCGAGATGGGCGCCAACGGCCGCGCCTACGTGCGGAAGAATTACCGGTGGGATGTGATCCTGTCGAAGTACGAGCACATGTTCACGAAGCTGCGCGGGCGGTAGCGGCGGATCTCGCGGATACGTTGAACCTCGGATGGCGCGGATAACACGGCTCCAAGTACGGATCCGGTGGCTTCCGCTTAGGCGGAAGGGCGTCGGCGGAAGATCAGCGCCGGCTCCCATTCGGATTCAAGACGATCCGAACTTCCTGGCGCGCGATCGGCTTGTCGCCGTCCCACTGCACGAACACGAAGTCGTAGGGCCCGACGAACGCCACGCCTGGCGGCCAGATAGACGTGCCAGTGACGGAGTTCAGTGACGAGCCGATCGCCAACGGCTGATGACCTGCGTGAGCGTGCGATTGGTGGCGCCCGCGAGCTGCTTGGTCTGAACCATGAGCGTCGTGGGCAGACGGACGGTGGTGCGCTGCAGTTGGTCCAGATATCAGGCTGACCTTAGTCTAGATGTCGCCGGTCTCGAGGGCGAAACTGCGCGACCGTCAGGGCCTGAGGCGCTATGCCAGTGGCTGGATGCCTCGGGGCGTCAACTTCGGCCCACTTACAGATCGGCGTCGTTGCGCTCGTCCAGCAGCGATTCGAGTTCGGCAAGAATCTCGTTGTCCTTGGGGCGGCCGGCGGCGCGTTTCAGGCCGATGAGCTTCGACAGCGTGACGCATCGGGCTCGGACGCCAAACGCCTCGATCTCCACAGTGTCTCGAAGCAGGTCCTCATACCGGCCGCCGCCCACCACCTCGCCAAGGAAATCAATGTCACTGACGGACGTTGTCAGCGTGAAATTCAGGCCCGCCGCAATCGTCGTTACGTCCCAACGAAAAGGCAGGCCCGGAGGGGCTCCGCGAAGATAGGGTGCATAGGGAGCGAGCGCCGTTACGATCCCGCTGAGATTCTCACCATCTCGCGCGTAGACCAGGTCTATGTCCCGCGTGTGACGGGCGGAACCGTGGACCGTCGCCGCTACCCCTCCAATGATGATGAAGCGGACCCGCTCCTCAGCCAACACCCGGAGCAGCGTACCGAAACCCTGGTTCATCTGCTCCGGCCGCCGGCGCGCTGCAGTTCCAGAACTTCAGCCTGAAGCGCCTCGAGATCGCGCAGGCGTTGATCCACTGTCAACTTGAGACGCTCCCGCAACAGCGTGCGATCGACGTCCTTCTTGTACACCTCGACGACGGGATCGACATAGGGCGCGACCGCCGGTCCTTCTTGTGACGCCATGCGATCAGTGTAGCAGGGCTGCCCGCGTGCGGCTGCAGCCGGACACCGCGCGGGCCGCAGCGGCTGCTGCGTTGTCGCCCGCGTGCGCCACGTATTCCGCGGCCGTCGTGCGCGGCCGCTACGACAGCACGAGAGACGCGGCGGCGCGGGCTTGGACGTAATTGGCGGCGGCGGCGATGATGTCACGGTTACTCGCCGGGCTCGGCACCGTTCCCCCCGTGCCGCAGTGAAGCACCGCGTGCGCGACTTCCCGGCTGTCGGTCATCCACTTCGACAGCGTGGCCCGGAATGGCATCAGCGGCTTCATCACCGTGTCCCCCCAGTACGGCGCTTCCCGCCCGAACGCGGGCTGGATGTAGCCGGGCCGGAACACGGTCAGCCGCGAGCCGAACACGGCGCGCAGATCGTGCTCGGTCTCCCCCTTGATGCGGGCCCACGCCTGCGAGCCGTTGACCGCGGCGCCATGGCCGCTGACGAAACAGAAGAGCAGGGCCGGGTTGGCAATCGCGGCGACGCGGGCGCATGCCATGACGTAGTCGTGCGTGATCAGCCGGTAGTGCGCCTCGCCAGTCGTCTGGTACCAGGAAATGCCCAGCGCGCACAACACAAAGTCAGCGGTGGCCAACAGCGGGCGCAGCCGTTCGAAATTGGTGAAGTCGTCGAGGATGATGGTGTCGAGCCGCGCGTGCTGTCGCTTGAGGGGCCGCCGGCTGACGGCCAGAATCGCTGCGATGCGAGGGTCGT
>JBKJRJ010000190.1:0-7474 GCA_046594705.1 Vicinamibacterales bacterium | reverse complement strand
GGCGCCGGAGCGGGTGGAGAGATCGCGGGCGTCGAGCGAGAGGATCGACGCGACGGCATTCTCGCCGGTCAGCCTCAGCGTGTGGTCCGACAGGCGATCGGGCGTGTCGCGGGCGGTGTGGTACGGGTAGCTGTCGCCGGTCGCCGCGAAGTTGAGGCCCGGCACGTCGCGACGCTTCAGGATGGAGAAGTCGGTGTCGTTCGGCAGCCGGCGGTAGACTTCAACCGCGAACGAGGCACCGCGCGGATGGGGCGCCGACTTCGCCCACGGGCCCACGATCCAGCCGTTGCCGGGGCCGGTCTCGAACAGCATCGACGTGCCGCCCGAGCCCGTGGACTCGATGTTGAGGTAGGCCTGCAGGCGATCCATCACGTCACGATCGGTGACCAGGCCGGCCGCGCCCATCAGACCGGCTTCCTCACCGTCGGTCACGAGCACGAACAGGGTGTGCCGCCGATCGTCCCGTGCCGCGAGCACGCGCGCCGCTTCGAGCGCCACCGCCACCCCCAGCCCATCGTCGGCCGCGCCTGGCGCCGCGGGGTGCGAGTCGTAATGAGAGACGAGCGCGATGGCGTTCTTCTCGGCGCCGGCCTTCACGGCAATGATGTTCGCGACGCGTGCGGTCAGGCCGCGATCGGGCCGGCGCGCGTCCATCTCCTGCACCCGGACGTCGTAGCCGAACAGCCGCAGCTGATCCACGACGTATTGGCGGGCGCGCACGTTCTCAGGCGTGCCGATCGGCCGGCTCCCGATGGTGCCGGCGAGCATCTGGACGTGGGCGCGGGCGTTCTCGAGCGAGAAGCGGGGTGCCTCGCGGCCGCACCCCGCGACACAGATGAGCAGGATGGCGAGGGAGGCTGCGCGGCGCACCCGTGAAGGGTAGCGCAACTCCAGCCTAAAGGCGGCAGGTCACCGAATCCTGACGCTGCCGCTGAAGGTCTTGAAGTGGTAGTCGGTCCGGCCTTGGCACACTCCGCGGGACCGGTCTCAGAGGGTCAGCCGGCCCGTGTAGATCGCCATGCCGGCCACGGCGTCCACCCCGATGCCGTCCAGCCAGTCGATCTCCTCGCGCGTGGTGACGCCGCCGGCGGCGGTCACGTCGCGGGTCGTCGCATCGCGCACCGCGACGATGGCCGCCCGGTTGATGCCCTGCATCAGGCCCTCGACGTCGACATTGGTGAACAGGAACTCGCCAAAGAACGGGTCGAGCGCGCTGATGGCTTCCACCGGCGTGATCGGCAGCCGCGTCCGCCAGCCGTCGATGACGACATGACCCTCGCGCGCGTCCACGGCGGCGATCAACCGCTCCGGACCGAAGCGAGTGGCCAGCTCCGCCGCGAATCGCACGTCCGCCACGCCGCCGCCGAAGAGCGCCGAGCCGATGATGACCTTGCGGGCGCCGTCCGCGAAGGCCTCCGCTGCGCGATCGAGCGATCGGATGCCGCCGCCGACGCGGCACGGCAGCCTGCCGCAGATAGCGGCGACCATGGCGCGGTTGTCGCCCGTGTTTTTCGCGGCGTCGAGGTCGATCAGCTGCACCTTCGGGAAGCGGTCGAACTTCACGACCCAGCCGTCCACATCGTCGGTCGCGATCGCGAGACGTTCACCCTGGACGAGCTGAACGATTTGTCCACCCTGAAGATCGATTGACGGAATCAGCATGACTGGTGTCCCGGATCCGAAGAACGGTGACAATCTGCCGGAGCGCGGCGCCCGGCTGGCAAGAGGCGAGGAGCGCGCATATCGGGAAGAGGCAAGGGACGCTAGAGCCTAACGGAAATGTCGCGGTCGCGCAGAAAGGTCTTGAGCTCGGCGACGGCGTGCTCGCCGAAATGAAAGACCGATGCGGCGAGGGCGGCGTCGGCCTGACCGCTGGTGAAGACCTCGTGGAAGTGCTCGAAGGTGCCGGCGCCGCCCGACGCAATCACCGGGATAGGGACCGCCGAGGACACGGCGGCCGTCAACTCGCAGTCGAACCCCGCCCGCGTCCCGTCGCGGTCGATCGAGGTGAGCAGGATCTCTCCGGCGCCGCGGTCGGCGGCCTCGCGCCCCCACTCCACCGCCTCGCGGGCGGCGGCCACGCTGCCGCTTCGGGCGAAGACGGCGTAGTGATCCCCGTCCCGCTTGGCATCGATGGCGACGACCACGGCTTGCGAGCCGTAGCGCGCGGCCAGCCGCGTGAGGAGCGCCGGATCCGCGAGCGCGGCGCTGTTGAGCGCCACCTTGTCGGCGCCGGCGTCGAGCGCGGCCTCCGCGTCTGCCTCCGATCGGATGCCGCCGCCGACGGTCAACGGGATGAACAGCTCGGCGGACACGGCGCGCAGCGTCTCGGCGAGCGCGCGCCGGTGTTCGAGCGTGGCGGTGACGTCGAGGATCACCAGTTCGTCGATCCCCTCGGCGTTGTAGCGCCGGGCCAGCGCCGCGGGATCGCCGGCATTGGCCAGACCTTCGAACTGCACGCCCTTCACGACGCAGCCGTTGCGGACGTCGAGACAGGCGATGATCCGCTTGGCTAGCATAGCTCCACGAAATTTCTGAGGACCTGGAGGCCGGGGTCGCCGGACTTCTCCGGATGGAACTGCGCGCCGAAGATGCGCCCCTGCTCCACGGCCGACGCGAACCGGGTGCCGTGCTCCGTCGTTGACACGGCCGCCTTGGTGATCGGCGCGGCGTAGGAGTGCGTGAAGTAGACCTGGGTGGCGTCACGGATGCCACCGAGCAGGACGGAGCGCCGGCGCGTGGCCAGTGAGTTCCAGCCGACGTGCGGTACCTTCACCCGGGGCGGCAAGCGGGCGCACCGGCCGCCAAACAGCCCCAGACCGCTCAACTCGGGCGCCTCGTCACTGCCCTCGAACAAGTACTGGAGCCCGAGGCAGATGCCGAGCAGCGGGGTCTGCCGCTCGACCGCCGCCAGGATCGCGGCGCGCCATTCGCTGGTGATGGCGCGGGTCGCCCCGAAATGGCCGACGCCCGGGATGATCACCCCGGCGGCGCCCGCGAGGTCCGCGGCGGTTGCCGGGATGAAGTACTCGGCGCGCACCGCGGTCAGCGCCTTGCGCACCGAGGTCAGATTCCCGGCGCCGTAATCGAGCAGCGCGATCACAACAGTCCCTTGGTGGAGGGCAGCGTGCGGCCCAGCTGCTTGTCCCGGGAGCAGGCGACCCGCAGCGCCCGAGCGAAGGCTTTGAAGATTGCCTCGATCTGGTGGTGGCTGGATCGGCCGTACAAAACCTTGACGTGGACGTTGGCTCGCGCGCCTTGCGCGAATCCTTCGAAGAAGTCCTGGACCAGCTCCGACTGCAGGTCCCCCACCCGCTTTACCTTGAGCCGGAGATCGACCACCGCGTGCGGACGGCCGCCGAGGTCGATGGCCGCGACGGCCAGAGTCTCGTCCATCGGCATGACGAAGTAGCCGGCGCGGTTGATGCCGCGACGGGTGCCGAGCGCCTGTCCGATCGCCTCGCCCAGAGCAATGCCGACGTCTTCGACGGTGTGATGCTGATCCACGTCGAGATCGCCGTCGACCTTCAGCGTCAGGTCGAACGCGCCATGCCGGGTGAAGAGCTCCAGCATGTGATCGAAGAAGCGGATCCCGGTGGCTACCTCGTACCGTCCGCGGCCCTCGATGCCGAGCTTCAGGTGGATGGTTGTCTCGCGGGTGTGGCGGTCGATCAGCGCGCGGCGCATAGCACCTCCTCGAGCGCCGCGATCGCGCGCCTCGTGTCGTCCACGATTCCCGCGGTGATGCGAATGCATTGCCTGCAGCCCGGATCCCCCGAACGGTCGCGAACCGCGACGCCGCGCGCGGCCAGTGCCTTGACTGTGGACGGGGCGTCCGCGACCCGCACCAGCATGAAGTTGGCCGCGCTGGGCCAGGTGCGGAGGCCGAGCCGTTCGCACGCCCCGTTCAGCAACGCGCGCGACGCAGCCGCCTGCGCGAGGTACCAGTCTCGATACGGGCGGTCGGCGATGGCGGCCGGTAGCGCCGCCGCGGCCCAGGCGTTCACGCTGTACGGCGGGATGACGCGCCGGAGCGGCGCCAGCGTCGCGGGCGCGCCCACCACCACGCCGACGCGAAGCCCCGCCAGCCCGTACGCCTTCGAGAACGTCCGCCCGACGAGCAGGTTGGGCAGCGCGTCGAACGTCGCGCGGGCGATCAGGGTCTCGCCGCTGAAGTCCGCATAGGCCTCGTCGATGAACACCATGGCGGGCGCCGCATCGCGCACCAATGACCGCAGCGCCTCCAGCGGCACCGTGGTGCCGCTCGGGTTGTGCGGATTGGCGAGGAAGACGAGCCGCGTGCGCGGCGTCAACGCGGCGCGGACCTCGTCGGGGGATAACACGAAGTCTTCCCCCAGGGCGACCGTCACCATGCGGCCGCCGACCGCCGCGGTGCTGATCTCGTACTCGTCGAAGGCCGGGGTGACCCCGACCACGTCGGGCGTTCCCGCCGAGTGGTCGCGGCACCCGGCTGCCGCCGCGGCCAGGATCCCCTCGTCGAGGCCGTTGGTGAGGAGCACATGATCCGCCGGCACGTCGAAGTACCCGGCCACCGCCGCGCGGGCGTCGTCGTAGTCCGGGTAGCAGCCGGCGGCGGTCCGTCCGAGTGCGCGCAGAACCTCGAGGACCGCGGGCGAACACCCCGCCGTGTTCTCGTTGAGATGAAGTCGCATCACTGCACTCCCCGGATTCGGATCGACGCGGCGTGCGCGCTCAGCCCCTCGGCTTCGGCCAGCACGATGGCATGCGGGGCCACGTGCTTCAGTCCCGATCGCGACAGCGTCTGGATCGTGGTGATGCGCACGAAATCCGCCGCGCTCAACCCGCCGCGTTGCCGCGCGGCGCCGCTCGTCGGCAGCACGTGGTTCGACCCGGTCATGTAATCACCGCAAGCCTGCGCGCTCTGCGATCCCACGAACACGGTTCCGGCACGGGTCAGCCGTGCTGCCACCGCGGCGGAGTCGCACACGACGTGCTCGGGCGCCATCCGCTCGCTGAGCGCGATGGCTTCCTCCAGGCTGCGGGTCACGACGATGGCGCCGTTCCTGGCGATGGCGGCGCGCGCCGGCCCGGCCACCGGCATCTGGGCGGCGACCTGTTCCGCCACCGCGCGCGCCAGCCGCGCGTCGGGCGTCACGAAGATCGCGCGCGCGTCCTCGTCGTGTTCGGCCTGGGCCAGGAGATCCGCCGCGATCCACGCCGGGCGGCCGCCCGCGGAGACGATCAGGATCTCGCTGGGACCCGCGAAGAAGTCGATCGCGCAGTCCGCCGCGACCAGGGCCTTCGCGGCGGCGACATAGGCGTTGCCCGGCCCGACGATCTTGTCCACCCGCGGGATGCTGGCGGTGCCGTATGCGAGCGCGGCAATCGCGTGCGCGCCCCCGACTCTCAGCAGCTGGGTCACGCCGGCCTCCAGCGCCGCCGCCATCACGCTGCCTTCGGGTTTCGGGCAGACCGCCACGATGTCGCGGACCCCGGCGACGCTCGCCGGGATCGCGGTCATCAGCAGCGACGAGGGCAGCGGATAGCGCCCGCCCGGCACGTAGCAGCCGACCCGTTCGAGCGGCGCCACGCGCTGCTGAATCGTCACGCCGGCGACGGGCGTCGTGGTCCATCCCCTGGGCACCTGCCGCCGCGCCACGTGCCTGATCTGCCGTGCCGCGGCCGCGATGGCGCGCCGGACGTCGGGCGGCACCGCCGCCGCGCCGCGCTCCATCTCCCCCCGGGTGACCTCGATGGCTCCAGACAGCTTGTCGAAGCGCGTCGCGTAGGACCGTAGTGCCGCGTCGCCACGGCGCCGGACGTCGCCGACGATCCGGGCGACGCGCCGTTCGAACGACGGGTCGCGCTTCGAGGCGCGGTCGAGCAGCGCTGCAACCGCCCGTTCATCACTGGCTTGGATGGTTCGGATCATCACAGCACGATCTTGTTCAACGGATACTCGACGATGCCATGGGCGCCGGTGGCCTTGAGGCGCGGAATCAAGTCGCGGACCGTGCGTTCCTCGATGATGGTGTTGATCGCCACCCAGTCGGGATCGCTGAGCGGCGAGATCGTCGGCCGCTGCAGCGCCGGCAGCAGGGCCAGCACCTGGTCGAGTGCCGAGCGCTCCACGTTGAGCATCAGGCCGACGCGTCCGTGCGCCTCGATCGCCGCTTTGAGCAGCAGCGCGATGTTGTTGAGCTTGGTCTCCTTCCACCCGTCGGCCATCGCGGCGGCATTCACGATCAGCTGGGTGTTGGACTCGACTACCGTGTCGATGATGCGCAGGCGGTTGGCCCGCAGCGACGATCCGGTTTCGGTGACTTCGACGATGGCGTCGGCCAGGACCGGCGGTTTGACCTCGGTGGCGCCCCACGAGAACTCGACCTTGACGCGCACGCCCAGGCGCGTGAAGTAGGCCTCCGTCGCGCGCACCAGTTCCGTCGCGATGGTGGCCCCTTCGAGGTCCTGCGGCGTCTGGTAGCGCGACTCTTCCGGCACGGCCAGCACCCAGCGCACCTTGCCGAAGCTTTGCTTCGCGTAGACGAGATCCGCGAGCGCCACCACCCCGGCGGCCCCCCCGGTCGATGCCTGATGCTCGGCGACCCAGTCGCGGCCCGTCAGGCCGGCGTCCAGCACGCCGTCGGACACGTAGCGCGCCATCTCCTGCGCGCGGATCAGCATGCACTCGATCTCCGGGTCGTCGATGCTGGGGAAGTAGGAGCGCGGGCCGGCGTAGATGTTGAAGCCGGCCCGCGCGAACAGGTGAATGGTGGCGTCCTGCAGTGAGCCCTTGGGAATGCCGAGCCTGAGCATGCGCGCCATCGCTAGTCCGCCTTTCTGGAGAAGCAGGTGCGCTCGCCGGTGTGGCAGACGTTGCCGTCGCCCAGCCGCGTCACCTTGAGCAGCACCGTGTCGTCGTCACAATCGACCAGCAGGTCGGTCACCTTCAGGCGGTTGCCGGAGGTCTCCCCTTTCGTCCACAAGGTGTTGCGCGACCGGCTGAAAAACGTCGCGAACCCCGTCGTCCGCGTGCGCTGCAGCGCTTCGTCGTTCATGAACCCGACCATCAGCACTTCGCCGCTGCTGTCGTCCTGCACGACGGCGGGAATCAGACCCGCGAGCTTGGAAAAATCCATAGTGATGAACCGTACAATTAAAAAGCCCCGCCGGAGAAGGGCGAGGCTTGGTGACCGCGCTGAATCAGAAGATGTTCAGTGGCGCAATCCGACCGGCCCGCCGAAGCAGGAATGATGGTGCCGGTGGTGAGGCGCGAGGCGGAACATCTCCATTGAGACTATTGCTTCGCCGCGCCCGAAGTCAAGCGGGCGACCGAAGCCTTGCCGTCGGCGGTCCGCTGGTCCGCCGCGCCCCAGGCGGTGCCGCCCGCGTCCACCCCGATGGAGTTGGCGTCCCCTTGCTCGCCCCTCGGATTCACGGTGTGGCCCATCGCCCGCAGCTTGCGCAGCACCTCCTCGCTGGCGCCGGCGCG
>JBKJRJ010000114.1:0-9317 GCA_046594705.1 Vicinamibacterales bacterium | reverse complement strand
CCTTGCCGGCCGAACCCGCAGTCGCTCGACAGAATGAGCTGTTCCGGGCTGATGAATTCCAGCGCGCGGCGGATCCGCGCCGCCACGTCCTCCGGGCGATCGACCTGCAGCGTGCGGTGGCTCACGACGCCGATGGCGACCTTCTTCGGGAGACGCCCCTTCAGCCGCCCGAACAGTTCGATATCCCTGAACTGCCGATCGGTCATCTCGACCGTCCAGACATCGCCCTTGAGCGCCTCGAGATACAGATCGAACGAGGCCTGGTAGCTGTCGTTCTCGATCACCCGCTGCATGTTGGGGTTGCCCCAGCAGGTGTGAATCCACAGCTCGACATCGTCCAGCCCCTGCACTTCCCGGTTGAAGGCCTCGATCATGAACTTCACTTCGTCGCTGTCCGGTCCATAGGTATTGGCCCAGAAGTGGATCGTCGGCTCCTCGATCTGAATCACCTTGCAGCCGCCGTCGCGCAGTGCCAGCAGCTCCTTGTTCATCGCCTCGGCCATGTCCCAGATCACCTGGCGGTGATCGGTGTACTTCGGCGTGTGGATGTCGAGAAACAGGCCCATCACCTGCGAACAGCAGGTGCCGAACTTGACCGGCTGCGCCGCGCGCGCCTGCGCCAGCCGCCAGATCTTCGGGTAGTCGAGGGGACGGTGGCTGATCGTGTCCACGACCCGCGGCCAGCGCCAGCCGGTGTAGATTTCGTTCAGGAGCGTACCCGGCGGATAGCGCAGCCAGGGCGACCGCGTGGCCTCCGATTGCAGGTAATCCCCCTCGAAACCCGCCCATCGCTGCAGCGGGTAGTGATGCCATGACCGCCCCGCCATGTCGTCGTCGCAGTGCAGGTCGCCGTGCGTCACGAGATCGAGCCCGGCGCGCTCCTGGTCGGCGATCACGGTGGACAGCGCGTCGCCGAACTGTTCGCGATAACGGGTGTCCATCATGCACGTGTCGAGCGACTTGCCCCACATGCTCATGTCGAACCAGCGTGGGCGCGGCCACGAGCCGGTGATCGTGGTGGGCAGCACGAGGTCCTTGGTTGCTGTCAGCATTGATGCCTGTCCCGTTACTTGTGCCGCGACAGGTAGTCCACGATCACCAGGCTCATGGCCTTGATGCCGACGGGGATCGCACTGTCGTCCGCCCGGTAGGTCGGGTTGTGATGATCGCCGGATGTCGTCCCCGCCTTGACCTGGCCGAGCCGATAAAAGAAGCCCGGCACCTCGTTGGCAAAGAACGAGAAGTCCTCGGACGCCATGGAGGGGGGAATGCGCGTGAGGTGCGCCTTGCCGACGACCCGCTCGAGCGCGGGAAGCGACTCACGCGTGAGCGCGGCGTCGTTGATGGTCGCCGGGGCGCCGCGGGTGTAGCGCACCACCTCGCCGGTCGCGCCGGCCGCCTCCGTCACCCCCTTCAGGATCGCGCGCAGCCGCGATTCGGCCAGCTGGCTCATGTCGGATCGGAACGTGCGGATGGTGCCGGTCAACGTCACGTCGCCGGGAATGATGTTGTGGCGCTGCCCGCCGTGCACGGTGCCGACCGTCACGACGCCCGGCTCCTGCCCGGCGAAGCTCCGCGAGCGAATCGTCTGCACCGCCTGGATGAACTGAGCGGCGGTGACGATCGGATCGACCGACAGTTCGGGCCGCGCTCCATGGGCCTGCCGGCCGGTGATCTTCACTTCCCAGGTATCCGAGGCCGAGAGTGCCGCGCCCTCCGAGTAGCCGATGTCGCCGACCGCCATTTCGGAGTAGGTGTGCAGGCCGAAGATCGCCTGCGGCCGCGGGTTCTGCAGCACGCCCTCCTTGACCATCAGCGACGCGCCGCCGGTTTCTCCAGGAGGCGCCCCTTCCTCGGCCGGCTGGAAGATGAACTTGACGGTACCGGGAAGGCTCGCCTTCATGGCGGTCAACACGCTGGCGACGCCGAGCTGCACCGCGGTGTGGATATCGTGGCCGCACGCGTGCATCACGCCCACCTCCTGCCCGAGGTAGGTCGCCCGCACCTTCGAGGCGAACGGCAGGTCCGTCTGTTCCGTCACGGGTAGCGCGTCGATATCGGCACGCACCGCGACGACCGGCCCCGGCAGTCCGCCTGTGAGCACGGCGACGACGCCGTGGTGCGCCACGCCGGTCTGCACCTCCAGGCCGAGCTTCCGGAGGTAGCCGGCGATCACTGCCGCCGTCTTCTCTTCGCGGTTCGATAGCTCCGGGTTCTGGTGAAGGAGGTGCCTGATCTCGGTGACGGCCGCCGAGACGCGGGCGGTTTCCTGCTCGATCCGCGGCAGCTGATCCTGCGCGGCCGGGGCCGCGCCGAGGAGGACGACGAGAAGGAGGCTGATTCGGGCGGGCGTCAGCGGCATGGGCGTAGACTAGCACCATGACCCGCCTCCTCGCTCCGCTGCTGCTCGCGGCCGTGATGGGAGTCCCCAGCGGCGGCCTGCAGACGTCCGCACCCGCGGCGGGGGCGGCACGGGGGGCCACGCGGATCCGGATCGACGCGGTGGCCGTGGACCGAAAAGGCGCGCCCGTCGTCGACCTCAGGCAGGAGGAAGTGGAGGTCTGGATCGGCCACTTCCGGGTGCCGACCGAAACCTTCACGGTCGTCACGCCGGCCAGCAACGAGGGCCGCCTGATCGTGCTCGTGCTCGATGACCTGACGACGCCGCTGCAGTTCGGCGCGCGCGGCAAGGATGCCGCGCGGCGGTTCGTCAACCGCCTGCTGCCGGGCGACCGGATGGCCATCGTGACACTGAACGGTTCGGCGATGGAAAGCACCGACGACACAGCCCGGCTGCTCCGCATGATCGACGCCGCCCCGCTCCAGTCCGCCGGATCGATCCCGGCGGATCGGCTGGGTGCGCACGTGCTGACGACTATCAGCGCGCTGTCGAGGCAGATGGCGGAGGCGTCGGACCGGCGCAAGACGATCGTGGCGATTGGGTCGGGCTGGTTGTTCGACCGCCCGATGCCCCCGCCGGCCGTGGGGATCGATCCGCGCCAGGAGTGGATCGGCGCCATGCAGGCGATGGCGCTGGCCAACGTCAACCTCTACGTGCTCGATCCCGCAGGCCTCGGCTCGCGTTCGGTCGACACCGGCGGCAATGGTTTCGCCCGAGAGACCGGCGGCCTCGCCTTCATCGCCACCAACGACCTCAGTGGCGCCGTCGATCGGATCCTTCGCGAGTCGGCGAACTATTACCTGCTCGACGTCGGGGACCCGCCCGTCGGTCGCGGCGCGGACCTGCGCGAGCTGGATGTGCGGGTGCTCCGGCCGGGCGTCACCATTCGCGCGCGCAGGACGATTGTCGGGGGCGCGCGATGAAGGCGCTGATGACGGCGAGCGCGCTATTGCTGGCGGCGCTGGGCTTCGGCGCGTCGTTCCTGCCGCAGGAGCTGCTGGCTCGCGCGGGTTCTCCCGCGGACGGGTTCACGATCACCCTGGTGCAGCTCGCCGGCGCATCGTGGATCGCGGGTGCCGCGGTGAACTGGACCGCTCGCGGCACGCTGATCGGCGGCATCTACGGCCGGCCGATCGGCCTCGGTAACTTCGCGCAGTTCATGATCGGGGCGATCGTGCTGTGGAAGGTCGTTCCGCGCGGGCACGCGAGCGCGGGGCTGATCGCGCTGACCGTGTCGTACTCGGTCTTCGCGGCGTGGTTCGGATACGCGCTCTTCAGCGCCGGACCTCGGGCCACGTCCCGTCCGGCATCGGCACCGGTTTGAGGGTTGCCGGGTCGAAGGCGACGTGCTTGATGCGCTCGCGCTTCCAGGTGTAGGTCACGTGTAGCAGCCCGTCGGCCGACTGGATCACGGCCGGGTAGGAATACTCGCCGGGCTCCCGTTCCAGCACCAGCGCCGCCTCCCAGGTTTTTCCATCCCGCGAGACCGCGACATTCAGTGGCGTCCGCCCCTTCGCCGTGTGGTTGTAGACCACGAGGTGGCGGCCGTCACGCAGCGTGACCGCGTCGATGCCGGCATCGGGATTCGGCAGCGCGGTGCGCGCCAGGGGCGTCCACGTGCGTCCGCTGTCGGTGGACCACGTCTCGAAGATCCGCCCGGACTTGGAGCGGCCGAGGGCCTGCAGGCGCCCGCCCGGATGCGTGAGGATGCTCGGTTGGATCGCGTTCATCTCGACGCCGTCTGCGGCTGGCGCCGGGGCCGATATCGTCCAGGTGGCACCGGCGTCCGTACTCCGCTCGAAGTGCACGCGCCACTGGCTCGGACGCTCGGTTGACTCCGTACTGCTCGGCGCGACGATGGCCCCGTCGGCGGCGCGCACCGGCTTGTTCTTGATCGGGCCAAGGATGCCGGCGGGGAGTCGCCGTGCCTCGCTCCAGGTTTGACCGCCGTCGCCGGATGACCGCTCCATGCCCCACCATTCAGCCGGACTCGGTCCGATCTTGTAGTAGAGCATCAGGCGGCCGGCCGACGCCTCGAACAGGACCGGGTTCCAGCACGGATGGCGCGTGCCGTCGGACTGGACGCCGTTCGCCACTTCGACGGGTGCGGTCCAGCGGCCGCCGACGCGCCGCGACACCCAGATGCCGACGTCGGGCGCCCGCTCGCGGGTGCCGCCGAACCACGCCGCGATCAGGCCGTCGCGGGTGTCGGCGATGGTCGAGGCGTGTGCGCTCGGGAACGGCGCCGATTCGAACACGAACTCGGCCTGCACCGGTGCCGGGACATCCTGAGCCGGGAGGGTGACTCGCAGAGCCAGGCTGATGCCCGCGGCGAGCGTAAGGGCGGTGAGGGAGCGGCCCCAGGTCATCGGCCTGAACCCTGCGTCGTGGTCGTGATCCGCTTGGCCGGCGCCTTCGGCTTGGCGCGATCTTTCAGGTGCTCGTCCATCTTCAGGCGGGGCACGCCGGTCACCATCCATTCGGGTGCGGGCGCACCGGTCAGGTAGTGATCGAAGTACTCCCTCATGCGGACGGTGTAGTCGCGCTGGTTCACCGGCTTGACGAGGCCGTGGTTCTCGCCGCTGTACTGCAGCATGATGACCGGCTTCTGCATCCGCCGGAGCGTGTTGCAGTACTCGATGCCCTGGGTGAAGTCCACCGCGCCGTCCTTGTCATTGTGCAGGATCATGAGCGGCGTCTTGACGTTCTTCGCGAAAAACACCGGCGAATTACGGTAGTAGGCGTCCCAGTTGTCCCAGAAGCCGCCCTTGAAGCGGCCCTGGCTGCTCTCGAAAATCGCGCCGTTCGAGCCGCCGGAGTTCTTGTAGACCAGCGAGTACATGCTGACCATGTCGGTCAGCGGCGCGCCGGCGACGGCCGCCGCGAAAATGTCGGTCTGGGTGATCAGGAACGCGGTCTGGTAGCCGCCCCAGGAATGGCCGGTGATGCCAATCTTCTTCGGGTCCACGATGCCAGTGGCGATCGCCGCCTTGACGGCCGGCACCATGCACCACACGGCCGACATGCCGGGATCGTTGACGCGATAGGTGATGTCCGGCACGAACACCGCGTAGCCGGCGCTGGTGTAGACGGAGCGGTTGAAGCCGTTCGCCGACGGGTTCGCGAACTGGTTGGCCGTCTGCGACATTTTCTCGTAGAAATTGACGATGGTCGGGTACGACTTGCCCTTTTCGTAGTTGGCCGGCAGGAACAGCGCGGCCTGTAGCTTGTCCCCTTTCTCGCTCGTGTAGTTGACCAGCTGCACGCCGGACGACCAGTTGAACGGCTCGAGCTGCGCGCGCTGGTCGGTCAGGCGCGCCGGGTTGCCGAGCGACGCCTCCGCGACGTAAAAGTCGGCCGGCTCCAGCGCGGTGGCGCGGCTGAAGACGTAGCTGTCGCGGCCGGCCGCTTTGATGAGCTGCGGGAAGGACGCGTCGGCCCACGTGAGCATCGTGACGCCGGGCTTGCCCGAATCGAGACGGGCGATCCCGGCCTTCTTCGTCCACTCGCCGTAGGCCGCGAAATACTGGGGCTTCGAGAGATCGATCCCGTTGTCGCGCTCGTCGCGCGGCTCGAGCGGGAAGCGGCGCTGGTAGCGGATGGCGTCCTTGCGGCCGTTGAGCGTGAGGTTCACCGGCGGCGCCCCCTCGGACGACACCCGCCAGATATCCCACGCGTCGGTCAGCAACACGGTGCGGTTGTCGCTGGTCCAGCCGATCGCGCTGACGGGCGGTTCGACGTTATTGTGGTCGTCTTCAACGTCAACGAACGACACCGGCAGCCCCTGTGTGATGTTCCTGTCCTGCCCGGTCGCCAGTGCATACACGTGATAATCGCCGCCCTCGTAATAGAGCAGCTTCGAACCGTCGGGAGAGGGGCCCGAGAAGTAGCGGACGTGCGGCACCGCGAGCTTGCGCACGCCGGTGGTGAGGTCGATCGCGAAGATGTCCTCGTGGCGGCGTCCGTCGAGGCTGCCCATCAGCTCGTACTCGCGATCGTCGGTGCCGAAGCCCCACTTGCTCTGCCGCGGATTCAGCGTCACGTTCCGCATCGAGTCGTCGGCCAGGCGGAGAAATTTCTTCGCCTGCACGCGGTACAGGGCGACATAGTTGTAGGCGCGGTCCCGCGTTTCCTGCACTTCCTGCTGGCTCTGCAGGCGCGAATCCTTGTAGTGCCACAGCACGAGATCGACCTTCTCGTCAGCCGCGGGCGCATGCGCGCCGGCCGGACGATCCGCCGCGTCGGCGGCCGCCGGCGCGCCGTCGGCGCCCTCGCCGGCGGTGGCTTCGGCGCCGTCCTTGCGGCGCGGCTCGTACAGACCGAACAGCAGCGCCTCGAGATCATCGGTCCACAGCGGATCACGATTCGGGCTGACCGACATCCCCTTGGGGACCGCCGAATCCACAGCGGGATCAAAGATCACCGTTTTCAACGATGCCGCCCCGAGGCCGGTGACGCCGACCACGGCGTAGAATTTGTCGCGGAAGGCGCGATCCTCGGTGCCCTTGAGGACGGCGAGCGCGTCCCCTTTGTCGGTCCAGGTGATCCGCTCATACGACGCCTGGCCGCTATCGAGCACCGTCACCGCTCCGGTGACCATGTCGCGCAAGTGGAGGCCGTTGCCGGCCTTTTCCTGTGCGTCGATCGCCAGCGCGAGCAGCTTGCCGTCTTTACGGAAGGAGAACTCGCTGACGTTGCCGACGTTGAGGTCCACCGCCTTGCCGAGGTCGCGCAGGATGAGGTCCGTGCCGCGGGGACGGTCGGCAGCCCCGCCGTCCACGACCGCGCCTCGCCCGCCGGCCGGGGGGACCGCCGCGCCGCCACCACCCGCCGGCGCATCGGCCCCGTAACGGTGGAGCCCTATCCAGCCGGCCGCATCACCGGAGAAGGCGAAGCGACGGATCTTCGGGTACTCCTTCTTGTCCCAGGTCGCGAGATTGATGACTGTCACGCCCGCCTGGACCGGCCGGCGCTGGCGCTTGAGACGCAGCGCGGCCGCGCGCGTCGGGTAGGTGGAGAACGCCAGCCATTTCGCATCATCCGAAAAGACAATCGCGGAGGTGGCGACCGCCGCGCCGCCGCGCCCGCCGCCGACGCCCGCCGCCGGCACTTCGCCGATCGGGAACCGCATCGTCTTGTCGCCGCCCCGGGCCTGCCGGACGACGACCTCGGCGTCCCCTTCCTGCGGCGCCAGCCGGTACGCGAACCACGCGCCGTCGTCCGTCAGCACGGTCGAGCCGAGATTTTTCCAGGCGATGACGTCCTCGACGTCAACGGCTCGCTTCGCGGCCTGCTGCATCGAGGCTGGCGCGCCGAAGAGCGGGGCCATGGCCAGCGCGGCAACCGCGATCAGGAACCGGGGGCGGCGTGATTTCATGCTGTGTCCTCTCGAGTGCGGCGCGCCGGCGATGCTTGGGCGCGGGCCGATGCTAGCAGATCCGGCACGCTTCGTCCTATACTCCGACGGTCATAGATGAAACCCGTTATCGCTTTTTTATTGAGTGTTTTAGCGTTTTTTGCCTCGACGTCGGCGGTCATGGCCAGTCAGGCGCAGCCGGCCTCCCATCCGCTCGTCCGCGTCTTTTTGGATTGCCGGCGTTGTGATGAAACCTACTTGAGGAAAGAGGTCACCTTCATCGATTACGTCCGCAATCGGGAGGACGCCGACGTGCACCTCCTCGTCACGATTCAGCGGACCGGCGGCGGTGGGGCGCAGTGGACGTTGCAGTTCATCGGGCTTGGCGCCTATCAGGGCGTCGACCAGACGCTGACCTATAACTCCCCTCAAAGCGCGACCGCTGATGAGGTCCGCGAAGGTTTCGCCGGGGTCTTCAGACTGGGTCTCGTGCGGTACGCCGCCCAGTCCACCGTTGCCGACAGGCTGCGGGTGACGTTCAAGGCGGGCGCAGCAGGCGCCGCGGCTTCATCGGACCACGACCCGTGGAATTACTGGGTCTACCGGGTCAACGGCAACGGCGATCTTCATGGCGAGGAATCGTCCAAGGGACGGGCCATCCGCGGATCCTTCCGGGCCAGCCGCACCACGGATCCCTGGAGGATGTCGCTCCAGGCGAGCGCGAACTACCGCGACACGAGGTTCGTGCTGGACGAAGAAGACGACGGGGAGAAGACGACGTTCCTCAGCGTGTCGCGCAACCTCGACGCGAGCGGGATTGTCGTCAAGAGCCTGACGCCGCACTGGTCGCTGGGCCTGATGGGATCGGCGACCTCGCAGACCTTCCGGAACTTCATCGTCAGAACGCGGATCGCCCCGGGCATCGAGTACAACCTCTTTCCCTATGCCGAATCCACGCGGCGGATGCTGACCTTCCAGTACACCGTCGGCCACGATTACCACCGCTACCGGGAAGTGACGATCTTCGGCAAGACCCGTGAGCAGTTGTTGGACCAGCGCGCCGAAGTCGATCTCGGCCTGCGCCAGCCGTGGGGCACCGCGAACGTGGAGTTCAATTTTTCGCAGTACCTCACTACCCCGTCGAAATACTCGCTCGGTCTCGATGGCGGTGCCGAGGTCCGGCTGTTCAAGGGGTTTACGGTCAACCTGTTCGGCGAGTTCTCGCGCACGCGCGACCAGATCTACCTGCCGCTCGGCGAGGCGACCACCGAGGAGATCCTGCTCCGGCAGCGCCAGCTGCTCACCGGCTACCAGTACTCCTTCAACTTCGGCTTCGGCTACTCGTTCGGCTCGATTTTCAACAACATCGTCAATCCGCGCTTCGGCGGCGGCGGCTAGGGGCTCGGGGCGGGCGCGCCTAGCGTTTTACGACATCAACCCCGGTCACGCGCCCGCCGTCCACCATCACCACCGCATCCGCCAGCGCGTCCACTTCCTCTCGATCGTGCGACACGTAGACGATCGGAACGGCGAGCTCGTCGCGGACGCGCTGCAGGTAGG
>JBKJRJ010000437.1:0-5825 GCA_046594705.1 Vicinamibacterales bacterium | reverse complement strand
GCCGTGTGCTCGTCGAGGTCCCCGGTCGGCTCGTCGGCCAGCAGCAGCCACGGCTCCATCACCAGCGCTCGCGCGATGGCCACGCGCTGCTGCTCGCCGCCCGACAGCATCCCCGGTTTGTGCTCCAGGCGCTCGCTCAGTCCGACTCGCCCCAGCAGCCCGCGGGCCCGGCCGTCACGCTCCTGGGCCGGCCGCCGCCCGATCCGCATCGGCATGCCGGCATTCTCGAGCGCGGTGAATTCCGGGAGCAGGTGATGGAACTGGAACACGAACCCGACATGGCGATTGCGAAACGCCGTCAGGTCGTCGGACTTCATGGCCGCCAGGTCGGCGTCGCCGATGCGCACCGATCCGCCGTCAACCTGATCGAGCCCGCCCAGCACGTGCAGCAGCGTGCTCTTGCCCACACCCGACGCGCCCACAATCGCGACCATCTCCCCCTTGTCGACCGACAGCGACAGCCCGTGCAGGACGGTCAACCTCGTCGTCCCCGCCAGGTAGCGTTTGTCGACCGCGGTGGCTTCGATGAACGGCATCAGCGGTCACGGCCCACGGCGTGGCCACCAAGACCCGCACGATCCCAACGACCGATTTCCTGGTGACCTTCGTGATCGGAGTGTTCGGTTCGGAACCGTCTCACTGATACCTCAGCGCTTGCGCGGGATCCAGTTTCGACGCCTGGCGCGAGGGATAAATCGTCGCCACGAAGCAGACGAGCAGCGCCGCGATGACGACGGCCGCCAGGTCCTGCAACTGGAGGGTGAACGGCACGTACGAAATCTGGTAGACGTCGATCGGCACGTGAATCAGCTTGAAGCGATCCACCACGTAGATGATGGCGCAGCCGGCGACGGTGCCCCCCGCGGTACCCGCCATGCCGATGATCAGCCCCTGCAGCATGAAGATGCGCTGGATGCTCGCCCTCGACGTCCCCATCGTCTTCAGGATCGCGATGTCGCGGCTCTTCTCCATCACGAGCAGGACCAGCGACGCGACGATATTGACGGCCGCGACCGTCATGATCAGGCCGATGGTGATCGAAATCGCCATCTTCTCGAGCCACAAGGCGGAGAACAGCGACTTGTTCATCTGCGCCCAGTCCTGCGTGCCGTAGTCGTCGCCGAGCCGCCTCGGGATGTCTTCGGCGACTTCTTTCGAGGCGAACATGTCGTCGAGCCGCAGCTGCAGGAATTGCGGCTGCTCGCTGCCGAAGGTGTGCCCCGCGACGGCGAGGTCCACCAGCGCGTACTCGCTGTCGAATTCGAACAGACCAAGGCTGAAGATGCCGACCACCTTGAAGGCGCGCAGGCGCGGCATCATGCCGCTCGGCGTCAGGACCTGGTCGGGCGTGAGCAGGTGCACGGTGTCGCCGAGCTGCACCGCCAGGGTCGCCGCCAGGTCGGTGCCGAGCACGATGCCGTCCATCTCATCGGGGCCGGTGCGGATCGCCTCCAGGGACCCGGATTGCATCGACTTGCGGATGTCGGTGACCGTCACTTCGAGCGCGGGATCGATCCCCTTGATGGTGACTGCGGCGGTGCGATCGACGCCCGCCTTGAGCAGCCCCTTGCCGATCGACGCCGGCGCCGCGCCGATGACGTGCGGGATCTGCTTCATCTTGGCGACCTCCGCGGCGACGTCGCGAATCCCGTCCACCGGCTTGAACACGTAGACGTGCGCGGAGGCGCCGACGATGCGCTCGCGCAGCTCCCCCTGGAGGCCGGTCATCAGCGCCAGCGCGATGAGCAGCGCCATGACGCCGACCGCGACGCCGAGGACGGAGATGAAGGAAATCAGGGAAATGAACGCCTGCTTGCGCCGCGCCAGCAGGTAGCGGCAGGCGATGAAGAGTTCGAACGGCAGGTCGTTGGTCACGCCCGCGGTCTCATCAGGGGAAACAGAATGACGTCGCGGATCGACAGGCTGTTCGTGAGCAGCATGACCAGGCGATCGATGCCGACCCCCTCACCGCCGGTGGGCGGCAGGCCGTACTCGAGCGCGCGAATGTAGTCCTCGTCCATGGCGTGCGCCTCGAGGTCGCCGGCGGCCTTGTCCTTGAGCTGCGCCTCGAAACGGCGGCGCTGCTCCGCCGGGTCGTTGAGCTCGCTGAAGGCATTGGCCACTTCGAAGCCGCCGATGTAGAGCTCGAAGCGCTCCACCGTATCGGGGTCGTCCGCCCGCTGCTTCGACAGCGGCGACACCTCGGTCGGGAAGTCGTGCACGAACGTCGGCTGGATCAGCGCCGACTGGTTGAGACGCTCGAAGATTTCGGTCGCGATCTTGCCGGCGCCCCACACCGCCTGGACCTCGAGCCCGAGCTGCCGGGCGATCGCCGCGGCGGACTCGCGATCGCGGAGGTCGGCGTCGGTCACCGGCGTGGCGAGCTGCCGCGACGCGCTCTCGCGCGCTCCCTCGCGCAGCGACACCCGGCGGAAGGGGGGCTTCAGGGAGATCTGGTGTTCCCCGAACGTGATCTGATCAGTCCCGATCGCCTCGCGCGCGACGGTGGCGAACATCTGCTCGGTGATATCCATCAGCTCGCGGTACTCGCTGTAGGCCTGGTAGAACTCGAGCATCGTGAACTCGGGATTGTGCTGCGTCGAGATCCCCTCGTTGCGGAAATTGCGGTTGATCTCGTAGACGCGCTCGAGCCCGCCGACCACCAGCCGCTTGAGGTAGAGCTCAGGCGCGATGCGCAGGAACAACTGCATGTCGAGCGTGTTGTGGTGCGTGACGAACGGGCGCGCCAGCGCGCCGCCGGCCAGCGGCTGCATCATCGGCGTCTCGACTTCCAGATAGCCGCGGCCGTTGAGAAATCCGCGAATGCTGTTCAGCACGCGGCTGCGGACCTCGAAGACGCGCCGGGAGTCCGGATTGACAATCAGATCCAGGTAGCGCTGGCGATAGCGGGTCTCGATATCCTGCAGGCCATGCCACTTCTCGGGCATCGGGATGAAGCATTTGGCGAGGAACTCGACCTTCGCCGCCCAGATGGTCAGCTCGTTGGTCTTGGTCCGGAACAGGTGCCCCTCGACGCCGACGAAATCGCCGAAGTCGAGCAGCTTGAAGATCGCGAAGTCGCGCTCGCTGAGCGCATCCTTCCGGATGTAGACCTGGATGCGCGCGCGGCCGTCCGAGATGACGAGAAAGTTGGCCTTGCCGAAACTCCGGATCGCCAGCACCCGCCCCGCCGTCGTCGTCTGGATCTTGCTGGCGTCGAGCTGCTCGCCAGTCTTGGCGCTGTGCTGCTCCACCAGCTCCGCGACAGTGCTGCTGCGGGTGAAGGCCTGCGGATACGGCGTCACCCCGAGGCGCTGGAGCTCCTCGAAGTTGGCGCGCCGCTGGCGCAGCTGGTCGGATTCTTTCTGCTGGTCGGTCTGCTGCTGGTCTTCGGTCATGTTGCTGTCACATCGCTGTCACGTACCACGATCTCATAACACCACGGCACTACGCACACCAGGATCCGTGGTTTTTCCTGCCTGAAATCGTCGTGCCTTGGGGTGTCTTGGTGCTTGGCGCAAGGCCGTCGGCCCGCCTCACTCCCGGGCGAGGGTCTTCCTCACCGCATCGAGCACGCCATTGACGAACGGCACCGCCTCTTCGCCGCTGAAGGTGCGGGCGAGCTCGAGCGACTCGTTGATGATCACCTTGGCCGGGGTGGCGGTCTCGGTGAGCAGCTCGTAGATGGCGAGACGCAAAACAAGGCGATCGATGATCGCGGTGCGCTCGATGCGCCAGTTCTTGAGGTGCGCGGCGATCAGCTCGTCGATCTCGGCCACTCGCCCGACGGTGCCGGCGACCAGCCCGTTGGCGAAGGTGCGGCCCATTTCGTCGACCACGACGTCGGGCACGGCGTCGGCATGTTCGTCTTCCGGCGAGGGCGGGGCGTCCCGTCCTGGCCAATAGGTGCGCACGGCCTCGTGCGCCGAGGCGCGGCCGACCTCCGCCTGGTAGAGCATCTGCAGCGCCGCTTCGCGCGCGCGATGGCGCGCCGCGCCGTCGACGCCGCTCATACCCGGAACCCGAATGGACGCTGGGGCGGGCCGGACAGCGTGCGATAGAGCGCCGCCATCTCGATCGCGGCGGCCGCGGCTTCGCGTCCCTTGTTGTCGGCGCCAGGGCCCGAGCGGGCCGCCGCCTGTTCGACGGTGTCGGTGGTCAGCACCCCGAAGGCCATCGGCACCCCGGTATCGCCCGCGGCGTCGCTGATGCCGTGCGCCACGGCCGCCGCGAGGTAATCGAAGTGCGGTGTCTCGCCGCGGATGACGCAGCCCAGGCAGACGATGGCGTCGAAGCGGCCGGTTTCGGCGGCGGCGCGGGCCGCCTGCGGAATCTCGAACGCGCCCGGCACCGGGAACACCTGCACGTCCGACGCCCCGGCCTCTTCCAGCGCGGCGGTGGCGGCGTCGCGCAGGCTGCCGGTGACCGTCTCGTTGAAGCGCGAGACGATGACGGCGAACCTGAACGCGGTCGCGTCGGCCAGCGGCGCCGGCGGCTGATCGGGGCCTCGCATCCTCTACTTCCCGGTGAAGGCCGGCTTGCGCTTCTCGAGAAACGCCGCGGTGCCCTCGCGCATGTCGTCCGAGCTGGCGACCAGGCCGAACAGCGTCGCCTCGAACACCTGGGCCTGGGGCAAGGGCATCTCGACACCCTGGTGCACGGCGTCGAGGATGTAGCGGACCGCCAAGGGCGCCTTCGCGGCGAGTCCGGCGGCCAGTGTCTTCGCCTCCGTCATCAACTCCGCGGCGGGCACCACGCGGTTTACCAGCCCAAGGCGATACGCGTCCTGGGCAGTGACCTGATCGCCGGTCAGCAGCAGTTCGAGCGCGCGGCCCTTGCCGATGATCCGGGCCAGCCGCTGGGTGCCGGCGTAGCCGGGAATGATGCCGAGGTTGATCTCGGGCTGCCCCAGCTTCGCGGTATCGGCGGCGAGGCGGATGGTGCAGGCCATCGCCAGCTCGCACCCGCCGCCCAGCGCGTAGCCGTTGATCGCCGCGATCACCGGCTTCCCCATCTGCTCGATCAGATCGAGCACGTGCTGCCCGGCGATCGCGTGCTCGCGTCCGCCGGCCGGTGTCTGCACGGCGAGCTCGTTGATGTCGGCGCCGGCGACGAACGATTTCTCGCCGGCGCCGGTCAGGACGACCGCGCGAACCGTTTCGTCGCCCTTCAACTCGAGGATGGCGCGCCGCAACTCGTCGAGCGTCTGCGTGTTCAGCGCGTTGAGCACCTTCGGGCGATTGATGGTGAGGATCGCAAACGATCCCTCGCGGTCGATCAGGATGTTCTCAAAACTCATGGTCATAGCGGGAAGGGAAACATCAGCCAGCCGAGGATGAACGCGGCCGCGACGAAGCCGCCGAGCATCATGGCGCCGGTCTTCAGCTGCTCGCGCGGCGGGTCGCGCAGCAAGACGGCGAACACCAGCGAGACGAAGCACGCATACAGCACCATCAGCAGGAAGTGGCTGGTCGTCATCACGGCTTCCGCCCGAGCGCAATGTCGAAGGCGTCCAGGATGACCAGAAAATTCAGCAGGCCGGCGGTCATCAGGAAGGTGTTGCCGTATTCGTAGGCTGCGGCCGTCACGTTTCCGGCGCCCGCGTCCATCAGCCGCGCCATCAGGTATGGGGCGCCAATCCCGCGATTGGCAATGGCGCCCAGAAACACCAGCGGGTCGGACAGTTCCAGGGGGAACAACCGTCCCTCGAGCCAGAGCCCGGTCGCGAACATGAGCGGCAGCGCGATCAGGAAGATCAGCCCCTTCTGCCGACGCCCCTGGAGCAGGTGCCCGGCGCCGGGGACGAGCCAGGCCAGCCCGCAGAC
>JBKJRJ010000268.1:0-7273 GCA_046594705.1 Vicinamibacterales bacterium | reverse complement strand
GAAGGGCTCTCGGACGCCGACGCCGCGAACCAGGTCGTCCCCTTCCCGTCGCACGAGATCGATCCCTATCGCGGCCTGTCGCCGCACTTCGACATCGCCTCGGCGCGCGCCCGCACGCTCTACGCGCTGAGCACCGGCACCGCGCGGCTGGTGATTGCCTCGTCGACCGCCCTGTTGCCCCGCCTGAGCCCGCCGGCCCGGTTCAAGACGACAGGCTTCGTGCTGCGGTCGGGTGACGACATCTCACCGACCGACCTTGGTGACCGTCTCGCGGAGTTGGGCTACACCCGGCAGGATCCCACCGACGAGCCCGGCGAGTTCTCCGTGCGCGGCGGGGTGGTGGATTGCTATCCCGCCGGCGCCCGCCAGCCGATCCGCCTGGAGTTCGTCGGGGACACCATCGAATCCCTGCGCACCTACGATCCGGGAACCCAGCGATCGGTCGAGGCGATCGACCAGGTGCAGATCGTGCCGCTGCAGGAGCTGCTGACCAATGTCGACGCCTCCTCCGCGGAAACGGTCGACCGCTCCGCCTCCTTCGCCGCCTATCTCGCGTATTCGCAGGCCATGCTGCTGGTCTCCGAGCCGGACGAGGTCAAGGCCGCGATCGTCAAGCTGCGCGAGCAGATCGAGACCAGCTATGGCGAGGCGGTGCGCAAGAAGCAGCCGGCCGCCGAACCGGACGCGCTCGTGGTCGGGTGGGACGACGTGGCGCCGGCCCTCGCGGCGGGGACGCCGCTCGACACGCTGACCCTCGGCACCGAGGACGCGGCGCGCCACATCGCCAGCCAGCCCGCCATGGGCTTCTCCGGACGCATCCCCGACTGGGTCGGGGAGCTGCGCGCGCTGCGGCAGGCCGGAGAGACCGTGGTATTCGTCGCCCACTCGCAGGGGCGCGCCGAACGCGTCGTCGAGCTGCTCGCGGACTATCAGGTGCCGGCGGCGCTGATCGACCGCGGCGAGGACGCCCACGCCAACGCGCTGCTGGTGGCGGTCGGGCACCTGTCGAAGGGCTTCCGCCTGCCCGGCGCCGCCCTGCAGCTGTGGGCCGAGACCGACGTCTTCGACGAAGAGCGCCAGACCCACGAGAAGCGCCGGTCGGCGACGCGGACCTTTCTTTCCGACTTCCGCGACCTGAAAATCGGCGACCTCATCGTCCACGTCGACAACGGCATCGGCGTGTTCGTCGGGCTGAAGAAGATCGTGGTCGGGCTCGAGACCCAGGAGTTCATGGAACTCCGCTATGCCGGCGAAGACAAGCTCTTCGTTCCGGTCGAGCGGCTCGATCTCGTCCAGAAGTACACCGGCGCCTCGCGGCCCGCGCTCGATCGGCTGGGCGGGACGACGTGGGAAAAAGCCAAGACCCGCGTCAAGAAGGCGATGCGCGACATGGCGGAGGAGCTGCTCAAGCTCTACGCCTCACGGCGCGCGCTCCCCGGGCACGCGTTCAGCGCCGACAGCCACTGGCAGCAGGAGTTCGAAGACGCGTTCGAGTGGGACCTGACCATCGACCAGGCCACCGCCGTCACCGACATCAAGCGCGACATGGAATCGTCCACCCCGATGGACCGCCTGCTCTGCGGTGACGTCGGCTACGGCAAGACGGAAGTCGCGATGCGCGCGGCGTTCAAGGCGGTGATGGACGGCAAGCAGGTGGCGCTGCTCGCGCCCACCACCGTGCTCGCGTTCCAGCACCTGAAAACGCTGACCGATCGCTTCGCCGCGTTTCCCGTGCGGATCGACATGGTCAGCCGCTTCCGGACCAAGGCGGAGCAGAAGGTGACGCTCGACGATCTGGAGGCCGGCAAGGTCGAGGTCATCGTCGGCACGCACCGCCTGCTCTCGAAAGACGTCAAGTTCCGCGACCTCGGTTTGCTGGTGGTCGACGAAGAGCAGCGGTTCGGCGTCGCACACAAGGAGCGCATCAAGCAGATCAAGAAGCGCGTCGACGTGCTGACGATGACCGCGACGCCGATTCCACGGACGCTGAACATGTCGCTGGCGGGGATCCGCGACATGTCGATCATCGAGACGCCGCCGAAGGATCGCCTGTCGATCCAGACCAACGTCGTCAAGTTCGACCAGGAAGTGATGCGGCGGGCGATCGGGAACGAGCTCGAGCGCGGCGGCCAGGTTTACTTCGTCCACAACCGCGTGGAGTCGATCTACTCGATGGGCGACCTGCTGCGCCGCCTGGTGCCGCAGGCACGCATCGGCGTCGGCCACGGCAAGATGGGGGAAGAGGCCCTCGAGAAAGTAATGGTGGACTTCGTGGCGCACAAGTACGACGTGCTGCTCGCCACCACGATCATCGAGAACGGCCTCGACATCCCGAACGCCAACACCATGATCATCAACCGCGCCGACAAGTACGGGCTGTCCCAGCTCTATCAGCTGCGCGGACGGGTCGGGCGATCGGATCGGCGCGCCTACGCCTACTTGCTGATCCCGCCGGAAGACAACCTGTCGCCGATCGCGAAGCAGCGGCTCGCCGCGATCCGCGAGTTCAGCGATCTCGGCAGCGGCTTCCGGGTGGCCGCGCTGGACCTGGAGATTCGCGGCGCCGGCAACCTGCTCGGCGGCGAGCAGAGCGGCCAGATCGAAGCCGTGGGCTTCGATATGTACATGAAGCTGCTCGAGCAGACGATCAAGGAACTGAAGGGCGAGGAAATCGAGGACGAGGTCCGCGCCAACGTCAATTTGCGGGTCGACCTGCGCATCGACGAGACCTACATCCCCGACATGAACCAGCGCCTCACCATCTACCGGCGCATGGCCGGCGTCCGATCCGAGGACGAGCTCGGCCGGCTGATCGACGAGGTCCGCGACCGCTACGGGCCGCCTCCGCCGTCGATCGAGAACCTCGCGGAATACGCCTTCATTCGGGTGCTCGCGGACCGCGTCGGCATCGAATCCATCGACCGGGAAGGCCAGCTGGTCGTCTTAAAGTTCAGGCCGGAGGCCAAAATGGACCCGGCGTGGCTCTTCCGCGTCATTCAGGAGCGGAAGGACGTGCAGTTGACGCCGCCGGCGACCCTGAAGCTCGACATGCGCGTCGGACCCGCCGTTTCCTCGAAGAAACGAGGATCGGCGGCCTCGTGGTGGACCGCTCGGGCAACCGCCGGGGAGGTCACCTCGGGCTTCTCGAGGGACCAGATCCTGCGGCCGGCCGCCGAGGATCCCCGCGCCGAAGGCGGCGTGTTCAGCCGGGTCTCGGGGCTGTTGCGCGACTTGAGCGAAGGCGTACAAATACGCTAAAATGTTGATAACAATGAAGAAAAAGCTTTTCGCGGCGGCGGTCCTTCTCGCGGTGTCGGCGGCAATCGTGCGGGGCGACAGCGAAATCATCGAGCAGGTGCTCGTGAAGGTGAACGGCGACATCATCACCAAGACCGAGCTCGAGCAGCGCCAAGTTGCCGCGATCCGCCAGCGGACGCAGGGTCAGCAGATCGATCCTGAAACGCTGAAGAACGACGAAACGCTGAAGAAGGCGCTGGCCGAAGTGACGCCCCAGCTGCTCGTCGCGGCCATCGACGAAATCCTGCTGCTGCAGCGCGGCCGCGAGCTTGGGCTTCGCCTCGGCGACGACCAGTTCAAGCAGGTCGTCGCCAACATCCGCAAGGAGCAGGGGCTCCAGGACGAAGCGAAGTTCGTGCAGGCCCTCGCGCAGGAAAACATGACGATGGAGGACTTGCGCAAGCAGCTCGAGAAACAGATGCTCATCGAACAGGTGCAGCGCCAGGAGATCGGTTCGAAGCTGTCCATCACCGAGGAAGAGGCGCGCCAGTACTACGCGAAACATCCCGAGGAGTTCACCGACTCGGCGTCCGTCACGCTGCGTGAGATCTTCATCGAGGTGCCGACCGAGGCGGGCGGCGTGAGCGTCGCGAAGGACGACGCGGCCAAGGTGACGATCGACGGGATCCGGGCACGGGTGCTGAAGGGGGAGGATTTCGCCAAGGTCGCCGCCGAGGTGTCGACCTCGCCGTCGAAGGCGAATGGCGGCCTGATTGGTCCCTTCTCGCACGCCGACATGTCGCCCCAGCTGCTGGCCGTCGTCGAGAAAATAAAGGTCGGCGATGTGACCCAGCCGATCCGCGCGGCCAAGGGCTACCAGCTGTTCAAGCTCGAAGCGCGCAAGACCCAGGCGCTGCAGCCGTTCGACTCGGTGCGCGACCTGATTGCCGACAAGGTCGCCGGCGCCCGGACGCAGATTGAGATGCGGAAATTCGTGTCCCGTCTCCGCGCCCAGGCGATCATCGAGTGGAAGAACGACGATCTCAAGAAGGTTTACGAGAAGCAGGTCGCCGGGGATGTTTCAGGCAGCGTCCAGTAAGAACGCAGCCATGCACGACGCGGCGGCGTGGTACGCCATCTGGACGCGCTCGCGGCACGAACAGGTCGTCCGCGAGCAGCTCGAGCGCAAGGGCCTCGAGGCTTTTCTCCCGACCATCACGCGCTGGAGTCACTGGAAGGACCGCAAGAAGCAGGTCGACTGGCCGCTCTTCCCGGGCTACTGTTTCGTCAGGTTCAGCGCCGCGGAACGCCTGCCGGTCCTGAAGTGCATCGGCGTCGTCAAGATCCTCTCCTTTGACGGTGACATCGTCGCAATTCCCGAGCACGAGATCGAGAGCATCCGCCAGCTGCTGGCGAGCGAGCTGCAGTTCGATCCCTGCCCGATGATTCGGGAAGGCACGATGGTCCTGGTGACGCACGGCCCGTTGAAAGGTGTGGTCGGGCGCCTGGTGCGCAAGGGAGCCCACGCCCGGCTCATTCTTTCAGTGGATTTGATCGGCCAGGCCGTCAGCGTCGAAGTCGATGCGTCGGACGTCAAGGCGTATTAGTGCGAAGTGCGAAGTAGAGCATGAAGATCGGGTCGATTAATCTCGCGCCTGCGTTCGGCCTCGCGCCCATGGCGGGCATGACCGACACAGCATTCCGACGGCTGGTGAAGCGCCGCGGCGGCTGTGGGCTGGTCGTGACCGAAATGGTCAGCTCCGAAGGGCTCGTCCGCGGGATCGGCCGGACGCTCGAATACGCCGAGTACACCGAGGAAGAGCGGCCGGTGTCGATCCAGATCTTTGGCGGGGAGCCGGAGAAGATGGCGGCCGCGGCGCAGATCGTCGAGGGCATGGGGGCGGACATCGTCGACGTCAACATGGGTTGCCCGGTGGCCAAGATCGCGAAACACAACGCCGGCTGCAGCCTGATGCGCGAGCCCGCGCACGCGCAGGCGATCGTGAGCGCGATGGCCAGGGCCGTGAAGATCCCGGTGACCGTGAAGATGCGCGCGGGCTGGGACCAGAATGAAATCAACGCGCCCGAGCTGGCGCGCCGGATGGAAGACGCCGGCGCCGCCGCCATCACCGTCCACGGGCGGACGGCGGCCCAGTCGTATTCAGGCGCGTCGGACTGGAGCCTGATCGAACGCGTGGCGGCGTCCATTGGTATTCCGGTGTTTGGCAGCGGAGACTGTGTCGAGCCGTCGCAGCTCGTGGAAAAGCTGCTGGGCCGACGCGTCGCCGGAGTGCTGGTCGGCCGTGGGGCGCTGCGCAACCCGTGGATCTTCGAGCAGGCGTCGGCCCTGGCGCGCGGGGAAACGCCGCGGGAGATCACCCTCGAGGAGCGCGGCCGGTTCCTGCTCGATTACATCGACCTGCTGCAGCACGAGCGCAACGGCGAAGCCGCCGGCTTCCGCCACGTCGCTCCCGTCCAGCAGCCCGAGGTCCCCGGCCCGACAATCGCGCAAGGTCACGACCGCTGGGTCATCAACAAGCTGCGTGCCCTGAACTCGTGGTACACGAAAGGGCTCGACAACGGATCGCATCTTCGCGTCTCCGTCAACGCCGCAGACTCCATCCCACAGCTTCGCGAGATCATCGCGGAGTTTTTCAATGCTCAGACCCCGACAGGCGCAACGCCGACAGGCGCAATGAAGTAGAACGGACATCCAGTCCGTTCTGCCAGCGGCCGCTTAACGCCTGGCGGCGTTGCGGTTGTTGTTGGCGACGACCGCCATGCTGATACCGTTCACCGCCGCCATCAGCACAATCGAGCCGACGCGGTGTTTCTTCCAGGTCTTCTCGGAGATGTAGACCATCCCCACCGCACTGGCGGCCTTGATCGCGAGGGTCGTGCCCATGCCGCCCTTTTTAAACAGCGGGTTTGCCTCGTGCGCCCCGGCGGAGATGGCCTTCCGGGTGGACACGATGTCCATCACCTGGAGCCCCACATACGTGCCGTACAGAACGGGCAGCATCGCGGGCCGTTTCGGCCGCTGCGACAACGTCCACAGGGTTGCCCCGGGCTGGGTGTCGCTGGCCGTGCGCGCGACCGCGTCTGAAATCGGCGTCGCCGTGAGCGGCGCCTGCTCCTGATCGGCGGCTGACAGGCTAAGGGCGCTCGCGAAGACCAACGTCAGGGCGAGGGTGGTGCAACGGAGAAACATGTTCCAGATCCTTTCAGGGCCGTGGGCATTCTTACGCCTGGGACCCAGCTATGCGGGATAGGGGCCACCACCGTGTCAGGCTTGTAAGTGCAGGCAACAGAACGGTTACCGCATGCTTTGACCGTGTGCGGGACTGGGCAAAACGTGCGCTTCCGCCCGTACTGTGCGCCGCAAGTGGGCGCCGTGCGGGCTACGCGTCCAGGGCCACGTCCGTCATGTCGTAGTCGTAGGCAAGCGCCGCCGCCGTGGCGGTGGCGAAGAGGGACCCGAGGGCCAGGTGGGCGGGCGCGGTCAGGTAGCGGGTCAATGCCGCGATGTCGTCCACCTCGATGATCAGGGCGAACTCGTAGTCCTGCGCCATGGCCTGCTCGTAGCCTGGCAGCCCATGCCGTACTCGGCGCCCGAGTTGGAAGCGCCTGATCTCCGGCATGTCGGACGCCGCGCGGGTCAGGGTATCGAGGGCGGCGCGGCGTTGCTCGTCGGTCAGATCGGCCCGCGGCTGCAGCAGGACGAGGTGTGCGATCACTCGTCGTCTTTTTTCTTGCCCGCGGGCCGCGGGGTCGTGCGCTCGCGTCCGAGGTTGGCTTTGAAGCGCGCGCGTTTCACGTCGCGCGGGACCTTGAAGCGATCGCGCGGGTCCTTGTGAGCACCGCCGGGACGCCAGTCGCGGCCGCGCTTGTCCGCTGCGGGCGTGTCATCGCTCGGCGTGTCGCCGGACGGCCGCGCCGGACGATCGCCGGGCGCGCGGTCCTTCGATTCCGGGCGGCTCCGCGGCTTCCCGCCTTCGTCGCTCCGCGACTTCGGCGAGGCAGGCGGCGGGCCCAG
>JBKJRJ010000191.1:0-14808 GCA_046594705.1 Vicinamibacterales bacterium | reverse complement strand
AAAATGTTGTGGTCCAGGCGCAGCAGGATCTCGGTCAGATCGTCGGGGCTGTTGTTGTGGAGCGCGATGGTTTCGCTGCCGGTGATCGTCTGGGTGGCGGGATCCAGCCGCGCGCTGATGGTGTAGTCGGTCTGGAGTTGCCAGTAGTTGCGCCCTGGCCGGCCGGTCGCGTCCCGGGTCCCGGCCTCGAACGCCTTCCGGATGGCGTTGGTCATCGGCACGTCGCGCCGGATCGCGCGCGGCACCGCCGTGACGGGAGCCGCCTGCCGGGCGTCGAGCGCAAGCGGGCTGAGGAGACACAGGACAACGGCGAGGCGGCGAACCATCAGCGCACTTTATCACCCGCTGAAGTTCCCTTCGTCTCAGCGGCGAGAGCGGTCATGCCGCTCGTCAACCACGGCCACCGGGGATAAGATGCCGGAGTGAGCCGGCACCTTTCCATGCTGCGGTCCTATACCGCGGCCGACGCCTTTACCATCGGCAACGCCGCCTGCGGGACGATCGCGATCTTCCTCTGCCTGGATTACGTCGCCGACGACAACCGACGATTTCTGTGGGCCGCCTTCCTGCTGCTGCCACTGGCGCTGGTGTGCGACGTGCTCGACGGCTATGTGGCGCGGCTGGACCGGACGCGCCAGTCGTTCCTCGGCGGCGACCTGGATTCGCTGGCCGACGTTATCTCGTTCGGCGTCGCCCCCGCCGTCCTCGGTTTTACGCTGGGATTGCGCGGCGGGTGGGACATGCTGGTCCTCACCTATTTCGTGGTGTGCGGCGTCAGCCGTCTGGCGCGCTTCAACGTGACCGCGGCGGCGCTCTCCGATGCGACGACCGGCAAGGTGAAGTACTTCGAAGGCACGCCGATTCCGACCAGCATCGTGATCGTCCTGCTGCTGGGCGCCGCGGTATACCTGGGCCGGATTGACGAGCAGCTGTGGTTCGGGGCCTGGCGCCTCGGACCCGCCACGCTGCATCCGCTCGTGCTCGTCTACGGCCTAAGCGGGAGCGCCATGATCAGCGCCACGCTCAAAGTGCCGAAGCCGTGAGTTAGGGCACCACCCGCAGCAGCGGCATCCTGGTGTAGCTGGGCGGTACCGACTCGATGTGATCCGCCAGCACCACACCGGGACGACGACGGCCGACGGCGCGGACATAGCCCAGATAGCGACCGCGGTCCGCCTTCAGCGCCGTGATCTCCGCGACATTGTCCGGGGCGACCACCTGGTGCCAGTCCAGCCAATGACGCCAGCCGTCCGGCATCGTGTCCGCGCAGTCGACGTCCATGATGCCGGTCCGTTCCCAATGCCGTCGCCACCAGTCCGCCGAATGGAGAGACCAGAGATCCTGCGTCCACCAAGCGGCCAGGTGTTCGGGCATCGGACCCGCAAGGTCCCGCGTCAGCCCGGCACCGGCGATGCCGACCGGACCCCCGATCTTCACGAAGCGGGCGAGGTAGTTGAGATACAAGTCGTCCGTTCCGAAATAGGGAAATGAGTCGACCCCCACGATGGCGTCGAAGAAGTCCGGGGCGAAAGGCAGTGCCCGTGCATCGGCGCGAATCGCGAACACGCCATCCGCCACGCCGGCGTCGCGGATGCGTTGCGTATTCTCTTCGGGGCTGAACCACAGGTCGGCCGCCCAGACCTGCACGCCGAATTCGCGCCTCAGGAAAATTGACGATGTGGCGCGCCCGCAGCCCAGGTCGAGGACGTTCATGCCGGGTTGCAGGTCGAGCCCGCTTGCCAGCCACTCAGTCACCCATAACGCGTTGGCGCCGCCGCTCGCGCCGGCCACGACCCAGTCCGGGTGGTAGCGCGACGCGCGCGGGAAGTGTGGCGAGACGAGCCGCTGGTCTGAGGTCACGTGAATCTCCTGGGTAGAGGGCTCCGACGCGCGTCAGGGCCACCTCGGGTGTGAAGGCGCCGATGTTACCCTACCCGCGCTCGTATAATGGCGCCATGACCACCCTCGTGCTGCCCGTCGCGATCAACACCCTGCTCGTCGCCGCCGTCGTCCTCGCGCTGGACCCGGCGTCCGCCGGACAAGGCCCCCCGAAGGTCCGTGTCGGCTATTGCGCCCCAGTCGAGAAGCTGGAAGCCGCAAAGGCCGCCGGGTTCGACTACGTCGAGTTGTCGACGACGCAGATCACCGCATTGCCGGATGCGGACTTCGAGATCGCGGTCGCGAAGATCAAGGAGATTGGCCTGCCGACGCCCGTCGCGAACCTGTTCCTGCCAGGCGCCCTGAAGGTCACCGGGCCCGACACCGACCCCGCGGCGCAGATGGCGCACGTCCGCAAGGCGTTCACGCGGCTGCAGCGGCTGGGCACGGAGGTGGTCGTCTTCGGCAGCGGCGGTGCGCGCCGCGTGCCCGAGGGGTTTGCCAAAGAGGAGGCGTTCAAGCAGCTCGTGGATTTTGGCCGCCGCGCCGCCGTGGAGGCGCGCGCCCACGGCATCACCATCGCGATCGAGCCTTTGCGCAAGCAGGAGAGCAACATCATCAATTCGGCGGGCGAAGGGCTCGAGCTGGTGAAGGCCATCAACGATCCGAACTTTCAGCTCATGATCGACTTCTACCACCTGGCCAGCGAAAACGAGGATCCGGCGATCGTCCTGCGCGCGAAGGACCACATCCGTCACCTGCACACCGCGAATCCGACCGGCCGGGTCTTCCCGCTGAAGTGGGAGGAGTACGATTACGCGCCGTTCTTCGCGAACCTCAAGGCCATCGGCTACGACAAGCGGATCAGCGTCGAGGGCTCCACCCAGAATTTCGCCGGCGACGCGCCCCAGTCGATCGCGCTGCTGAGGCAGGCGTTCCAGCGTTAACGCGGCGCTGCCGCTCGCGCGGCCGGCCTCAGGCGCTGACGCGCGCCGGACGCCGGGCGCGCCATTCGAGCGTGACGCGCAGGTGACAGGTCCGGCAGAGCAGGCGGTAGTTGTCGAGACCGCACTCGCCGCCACCGTCAGCGACGGGGACGATGTGGTCCGCTTCCCACCGCGGGCGTACGCTACGCCAGCGCTTGCGAGCCAGGCGATCGGTGACCGGTGGCTTGGCGCGCGTCCATTCGCGATGCGCCTTCACCACGTTGAGGTCGCACAGCCGGCAGGTGCCTTTGTCACGCTGCTTGACTTCGCGCCGGACGTACCAGGGGCTGCTGCGGATTTTCCACTCGTGCACGCAGGCGTCGCCGCAGAACGTCCGGCGGGGCGGCGCCACCGGCCCGCGGCACCAGCGGCAGATGGGGCGGCCCGTGGCGTCGCGGTCCGGCTTTCCCCATTGATCGGCGGTGACGACACGCTGGCGACTGGTGCTCACGGGTGGTTTATCGGCCATAACCTGTAGAACCTTTGAGGCACTTGCCTCTGAGGGCTGGGGCTGCTAGCATCGCCGAAGTCCGCTTTTGCAATCGATTTCATAAGCCAATCATGGAACATCATCAGCGCCTTGCCATCCTGGTCGGCGGCGGCCCCGCCCCCGGGATCAACAGTGTCATCGCCGCGGCCACCATCCGCGCCCGGCTCGAAGGCCTCGACGTCGTCGGCATTCGTGACGGCTTCGAGTGGCTGATGCAGGGGGACATCGATCACGTCACGCCGCTGACCATCGAGGCGGTCAGCCGCATCCATTTCCGGGGTGGTTCGTTCCTGGGCATCGCGCGGGCCAATCCGACCACCGACCCGGCCCTGCTCGACGAGACCGTCAAGTCGCTGCTGCGGCTGAACGTCACCCAGCTGATTACGATCGGCGGCGACGATACGGCGTTCTCTGCCATGCGACTGGAGCGCCACGCGGCCGGCAGCATCCGGGTCGTGCACGTGCCCAAGACCATCGACAACGATTTGGACCTGCCGGCGCACATCGACACCTTCGGCTACCAGACCGCGCGCCACTACGGCGTCGAAATCGTGAAGAACCTGATGGTCGACGCGAAGACCACCTCGCGCTGGTATTTCGTCGTCGCGATGGGGCGGAAAACGGGGCACCTGGCGCTCGGTATCGGCAAGGCCGCAGGCGCCACGCTGACCCTCCTGGCGGAGGAGTTCGCGGCGCCGACCCCGCTCAAGACGGTGGTCGATACGCTGACCGGCGCGATCGTCAAGCGCCTGAGTTACGGCCGTCGCGACGGTGTGGCGGTGATTGCCGAGGGGGTGGTGCTCGGGATCAAGCCGGAGGACCTGGCCGGCCTCGACGCGGTGGAGCGCGATGCCCACGGACACATCCGTATCGATGAAGTGAGCATCGGCGAAATCCTCAAGGCGCAGGTCACGATCCGGCTGCGCGAGCTCGGGATCAAGACGACCATCGCCGCCAAGAACATCGGCTACGAGCTGCGCTGCGCCGACCCGATCCCGGCCGACATGGAGTACACGCGCGACCTCGGCTACTGCGCCGCCGGCTACCTGCTGGCGGGCGAAGGGTCGTCGATGATTTCGATCCAGGGCGGCCGCTTCGTGCCGGTGCCGTTCGACACGATGATTGACCCTGAGACCGGACGGACGCGCGTGCGCTCGGTCGACGTCACCTCGACGCGCTATGCGATCGCGCGGCGCTACATGATCCGCCTGAAGCGCGAGGACTTCGAGGACCCCCACGACCTCGCGAAGCTGGCCGCCACCGCCCACCTCGATCTGGAGGAGTTCCGCAACCGGTTCGGCTACCTGACGGCCGACGAGCAGGCGCCGGTCGTCACCATCGGGAATGCTTCGCCGCAGAAGTCCTTCCGCTGATTCCACCTCGTTCGCCACTGTGTCGCCGGCCAGACGCGCCCGCACCGTTTCGTAGGCGCCGTCGCTCAGGCGCGCCGTGCCCGCCCCCTGGTCCGCCTGCCGTGACAGATCCACCTGATCGATCTGTTCGAGGATGTGCTCGAACTCGTGGCCGAGCAACTCCGCCTGCTCCAGCCGCACGCGCGGGGTCGGGATTTCCACCCATGCGATGATCGCTCCGGACCCATAGCGCCGGATCGTCGTCCTGGCGCGGCAGCAGGAGTTCCCCCCCGCCGGCAGCGGTCGCACGGAGACCCGCACCAGCGGACGCTCCGCGATGCGCTGGCACTGCAGCGCGAAGGTCGGCGACCATTCGAGCAACTCGTTCGCGATCGCCTCGAACAGCGGATGGATCTGGATGGTCGGCGGCAGCTTCGCGCACGCGGACGCGGTGGCGGGGAGGGCGGCCAGGCCGGCCAGCGCGAACAGCAAGGACCGCAGGTACGTCATGTCTCCTTGGACGAGCGGTGTGATGGCACACCGGCGGTAAAACCGTGACAGATCAATGACGATTGGTATGATCGGCGGTGATACCGGCTATGACGTCATTGCTCATCGCCTTCGTCGCCGTAGTGAGCCAGTTCGCACCACCCCACAGCGGGGAGCTGCGGATCGTCGTCACCGATGTCACGGGCCTGGCGGTGTCGGCGGTCGTCGTCATTGACAGCGCCCTGAACCAGGTCCGCCAAAGCCTGGAGACGGGCGCTGCCGGCACCGCGACCGCGAAGCGGCTGCCGTTCGGGACGTATCGCGTGCGCGTGACGCGCGAGGGCTTCGCGCCGTTCGCCGGCGCCGTGGAACTCCGATCCGCGGTGCCCGCCGAGTACCGCGTCACCCTGAGCCTCGCCGCGCTGACGACGCAGGTGGCGGTGAGCCCGGAGGGCACGCTGCTCGACTCACGACAGACGGCCACCGTCCGGCGGCTGGGCGCCGAACGCGCTCGACGGCGTCCCGCCCCCCTGCCCGGCCGGGCGCTGCCTGACCTCGTGAACACGCAGCCGGGCTGGCTGCTCGAGGCCGGCGGCACGCTCCATCCACGCGGGTCCGAAAATCAGACGCAGTACATCGTGGACGGCATACCCCTGACCGACAATCGTGCGCCCGGGTTCGCGCCCGAGCTCGATGCCGATGCGATCCACTCGCTCGGTATTTTCACCGGAGGATATCCGGCCGAGTACGGACGCAAGCTCGGCGGCGTGATCGAGGTGGTCACCGGCTCCGACGCGCGCACCGGCCTGCACGGCGACACCACGCTGTCGATTGGCAGCTTCACGACCCGAGCCGCAGAGGCGCGCACCGGCTACGGCTGGGAGAGAGGCTCGTTGACGGTCAGCGGCGGCACCGCCTCGACCGACCGCTATCTTGATCCCCCGGTCGAAGAGAACTTCACGAACCACGGCCGCACGTCGCAGGGAGCCCTGCGGATCGAGCGCGATCGCTTTGGCGTAATCGTCCGTCACGGCCAGGCGGAGTTGATGGTGCCGAATGAAGCGGTGCAGCAAACCGCGGGACAGCGGCAAATTCGCACCAGCCGCGAGACGATGGCGCAGGTGTCGTACCAACGGGTCCTCTCCGCATCCGCCGTTGCCAGCGTATACGGCATGGGGAGGCAACTGGACGCGGGGCTCTCCTCGAATGCCGCCGCGACGCCGATCGCCGTGGAGCAGAGCCGCGGCCTGCGCGACGGCTACGTCAAGGGCGTGGTGTCGTGGCAGGCCGGGGCCCACCAATGGAAGTCGGGCGGCGATGTGAGTGCCGGCCGGATCCGTGAAGCGTTCTCCTACCGCGTCACCGACGCGACAGCTTTCGATGACACGGTCGCGCCGGCGTTCGAGTTCTCCGGCCGGGCGGTGGATCGGGAACAGGCGCTGTTTGTCCAGGACCAGATCCATGCGGGCCGCTGGACGGTCAACGCCGGCCTGCGCTGGGACGCCTACCGCCTCGTCGTCTCCGAACACGCCATCAGTCCTCGTCTGGCGGTGGCGTGGGCTCCGGCCGCCACCCTGTCCATTCGCGCCTCCTACGACCGCGCGTTCCAGACGCCGGCCATGGAGAACCTGCTGCTGGCAAGCTCACAGGCCACCGACGCACTCGGCGACGAGGTCGTCCGCCTGCCGGTCCGTCCCTCGCGCGGCCACTTCTACGAAGTCGGCTGCTCGACCGCGCTGTTCCGCGTGCTGCGGCTCGATGCGAGCTGGTTCAATCGCCGCATGACCCACTTCGCGGACGACGAGCAGCTCCTCAATACCGGCGTGAGCATTCCGATCGCGTTCGGCCGGGCGCAGATTCGCGGTGTCGAGATCATGCTGGAGGTCCCGCGCTGGCGAGCGCTCTCGGGTTCACTGTCCTATGCGTGGATGCATGGCGAAGGGGTGCTGCCGATCACCGGCGGCCTGCTGCTGGAGGACGACGCGGACGTCGGGGCGGTGGGCGATCGGTTCGACGTCTCTCAGGATCAGCGCCATACCATCCGGGGCCGGGTCAGCGCGGAGGCGGGATCGCGGGGGTGGCTGGCGCTGGCCGGCAGCTACGACAGCGGGCTGCCGTTCGAATTCAGGGGCACGCCCGATGACGCGGCGGAGCAGTTCGACCAGCGGATCATGGAGCGGGTGAATTTCGGGACCGGCCGGGTCCGCCCGTCGGTCGCACTCGACGCGTCCGCCGGTGTGACGATGTTCCGGCGGCGGCACCGCGCCATCACCGTTCAGACTGACGTCCGCAACCTGACCGGTCGTCTCCGTGTGATCAACCTCGACGGCCTGTTTTCGGGAACGGCGCTCGCGCCGCCGCGAAGCGCCGCCGTGCGTGTCCGCGTCGCGTTCTAATCCTTGGCGGCGAGCCCTTACTTGACGAGCAGCATGCCGCGCATGCCGAGCGCGAAGTGTCCGGGAAACGAGCAGAGGTACGGGTAGCTGCCCGCCTGAGCCGGGACCTTGAAGGTGGTTTCGAAGCTTTCCCCGGGGCCCGACAGCGCCGTGTTGGCGATCACGGCGGTCTTCATCGACGGGGGGATGAAGTCGGTCGCACGAGCGTCGAAGGCCGCTTTGTTGAACTCCACCTGGTCCACGCCGAGCTTCAACAGCACGAAGTTGTGGCCCATGGCGATCTTGGGCATGGTGCCGGTGTTCTTCAGCACGACCCGCAGCATTTCGCCGGGTTTCGCGGCGATTTCGGTCGTGTCGAACTTCATGTTGTCGCCGACGACGATCTCGACCGTCCGGACGCCCTTGGCCGGGGCGGCCTTGGTTTTGGCTCTTGCCGCAGCAGGGGCCGGGGGGGTCGCCGTCTGAGCGACCGCGGGCGCGATAGAGGCGAGGGCCAGACAACACACGAGGGGAAGCAGTCTCATCGGCAGCAATCCTTGTTTGAACCTTGAAACGTATCGCCGAAACACCCTGTAATTGTAACGCGTCTTCCGGCGTGCGGGACCTCGTCCATTGCGTCCCCTGCCGTCAGGTGTCCGGCATCAACCCGGGGAGCGATCGCCGGGCCACGGCAGCTCGTCGGGGACCACATCTGCGCCGCGGAGGATCGCCCAGTATTCCACCGTGACCCGGCCGTGCGCAGGGACCCATCCACAGGTCGGCGTGCCGAACAGCGGACCGCGGTCGATCATCTGCCGCCGTGTCTCGGGAAACGGCGACACGCCGAACTCGAGCCCGCAGGTGAGCGCGCGGCCGTTCCACGGGGCGCCCGGCCGGGCGTGGTTCTCCTCCCAGATGCCCATCCACGGAAAATCCTCTCGCCGCCAGACATAGCCGAACGCCAGCCGCGCCATGGGGGAGAACGCCACGACGAAGGAGTGCTCGCGCGCCGGGTCCATCTGGTGCGTGGTATAGCCGCTGGAGGAGGGGGCGTCGGTGTAGAGCTCGAGATCGGCACTACCGCCGCGGGCGCGCGGGGCCGCGGGCCAGTCGAACTCGGCGCCCGGCACCAGGTAGTCCGCCGGTCCGAACGTCCCCTCGATGACCTTCGAGCGCCGCGCCGAGGCGCGGAGCGCGGTCTGTCCCTTCTGCAGGAACGGCGGGCCGAGGGTCACGTGCTGGGTCCAGGCGATCGGCCGGTCGGTCGCGGCGAGGTTCTCCACCTGCTCGCGCACGCGGACGGCCCGATCGACGAGATCGATGCGCCGCGTGAATCCCAGGCGCGCCTGCCGCAGCTCCGCCCGCATCGTCAACGACGAGTCCGAGGCGTCGATCGCGAAGCGCGCGGTCGAAATCTCACCGTGCACGGGGATGCCGGCGCGGGCTTCCGCCTCCGACGGTCCCCCGAAAATGTCGAGGCACAGGTTGTGGCCCATGATGCCGGCGAGGAGGGCTGCGTCCACCCCGCCGCCGTAGACGGCGTGGCGCGCGGGGTCGTAGTGGGACGGCTCGATCGACGGCCAGTCCGGCGTCCACAGCGGATTGGTGCCGGTTGCCACGTCGGCAATCTCCGCGATGTGCCCGCCTTCTTCCAGCACCGTCACGCGCAGCGCATCGTTCCTGATCGACGCCGCCCGGCGCCCGCGGTAAGAGGTCATGAGCCGACACGATACTCGCGAAGTGCGGCCGGTGGGCAGCGACTGGGGATTCGTGACGGCAGTGACGAGGCGGTGGACGTTCTGCACTGCGAAATGCACTGCAGCCTGCGCCGCTCTGACCCGAATACCTGGTGCTAATGCAAGTGCTTATCCATTAAAGCCTTATAGCTTTCGTGTCTCGTTTGACAACTCGATAAGGCTTACGCCATGCGACTTGCTTTGACAGAGATGCCGGTCAAGCATACCCTCCCGGCATAGCCATATTGACCGGGCACAGGTCCAGGCACGTAGGTGTGTTCTAGGGAGGAGGAGCTCGTGGAACGTAGGTTTCATCGATTCGTCCTCGCGGCTGCGCTGCTCACAGCGCTGGTTGCGAGTGTGGGGACGGCGCGCGCGCAGGGCCTGACCGGCCAGATTGCGGGCACTATTACGGACTCTGGCGGCGGCGTCATGCCCGGCGTGACCGTGACCGTGACGAACACCGGCACCAAGGCGAGCCGCGACGCGGTGACGGGCGCGGACGGACAGTTCACGTTTCCGGACCTGCTGGCGGGCAGCTACGACCTGAAGGCCAGCCTGTCGGGCTTCAAGACCTATGCGCAGACCGGCATCGTGTTGTCCTCCACCGAGCGCGTCGGCCTGCGCGTCATCGTGCTGCAAGTGGGGGGGCTGACTGAAACCATCAGCGTCCAGGCGGAATCGGTCAAGGTGCAGACGACCACCGGCGAGCGGTCGGGCCTCATCACGCGCCAGCAGATCGAGGACACCGGCATCAAAGGACGCGACTTCATGGGCGTGCTCAAAACGCTGCCCGGCGTCATCGACACCTCGGGCCGGGATGCGCCGGGGTGGGGCAGCGTCGGCGGGATGACCATCAACGGCCGCGCGTCCTTCAACTTCTCCTATGACGGCGTCACCAACAAGGACACCGGATCGAACAGCGGCAATTACTCAGCGCCGGGCCTCGACTCGATCGGCGAGATTCGCGTCCAGACCTCCAATTTCCAGGCCGAGTATGGCCGCAGCTCCGGCGCGACCATCACGGTCGTGACCAAGAGCGGCACGCGCGACTGGCGCGGATCCGCGGCGTACTACAAACGGAACGAGCGGTTCAACGCCAACGAGTGGGCGCGCAACCGGCAGGGGCTGGCCAAACCGATTTACCGCTACGACAACACCGCCTACACCATCGGCGGGCCGGTCTTGATCCCCGGCGCGAATTTCAATCGCAACCGCGACAAGCTGTTCTTCTTCTGGTCGCAGGACCTGCTGCCGCGCACCGATCCGGGCGGGCTGAACACGCGCACCATGCCGACGGCGCTCGAACGGCAGGGGGATTTCTCGCAGACGTTCGACAGCCAGGGCCGGCTGGTGTTCATTCGCGATCCGCTGGCGGCCGGGACCTGCAACGTGACGACGGGCGCGGGCGGCGCCTGCTTCCCGGGCAACATCATTCCCGCCAGCCGCATCAACGCGGTCGGGCAGTCGATGCTCAAGCTGATGCCGCTGCCCAACGCGAGCGATCCGACCGGCGCGCGCCAGTTCAATTACACCTACCAGACCTCGCTCGAGCGCCCGCGCACCGACCAGGTGGCGCGCATCGACTGGAACGTGGCGCGGGACACCACCTTCTATGCGCGTGTCCAGTTCGGCACCGAAGCCTACAAGGGCGGCGTCTACACCACGCTCGGGAGCACCGGCGGCTGGCCGCAGTTCCCGATTGCCTACAAGATTCCGACCTTCGGGATCGTCAACACGCTGCTCCACACCTTCAACTCCACGACCTTCTCGGAGTTCACGTTCGGGCTCAATCACTCGCGGCAGACGGTGAACGCGCTGACCCCGCAGGCTCTCGCGCAGAACCAGCGGGCCAACGTGCTCAACAATCTGGGGCAGTTCTTTCCCTCAGCCAATCCCCTCAACATCATTCCCAACGCCACCTTCGGCGGCACCAATGCGCCGCCCCAGGTGGCAGCCATCAGCATCGTGGACCGCTTCTATTTCAACGCGTCGAACGATCTGTATAACGGCTCGGCCAACATGACGAAGGTGATGGGGAAGCACAACGTGAAGACCGGGATCTTCATCGAGCACACCTTCAGGCCGGCCACGCGCGCGTCGTTCTTCAACGGCACCTTCAGTTTCAACGGCGATAACTCGAATCCGTTCAACACCAACTACGGCTACGCCAATGCGCTGACCGGCGCGGTGACGCAGTACACCGAATCGATCGCGGCGCCCCGCGCCAACGGCCGCTTCACCAACGTCGAGTTCTTCGTGCAGGACAACTGGCGCCTGGCGCGACGCTTCACGATCGACGGCGGCATGCGGTTCTACTCCATCGGTCCGACGTTATCCAAGGGCCAGAAAGTCGGCAACTTCGATCCGAGCCAGTGGTCGGCCGCGAAGGCGCCGCAGCTCTACCAGCCGGCCATCGTCAACGGGGTCCGGGTCGCGCAGAATCCGCTCACCGGCCAGACCCTGAACTCGGTGTTCATCGGCCGCATCGTCCCCAACTCGGGCGACGTGATCAACGGCATGGTGGTCACCGACGAGCGGATCTGGCCGGGTTCGAGCATCCTGCCGGCGCCGCGCATCGGCTTCGCGTGGGACGTCTTCGGCGACGGCGCGACCGCCGTGCGCGGCGGTTTCGGCACCTTCTACGACCGCTATTCAGACGACGAGGTGCTGCGCGGCATCGAACAGCCGCCGCTGCTCGAGTCGCGCACCACCAACTACACCACCATCGACGCGCTGTTCGCGTCGCCCCTGACGCAGACGCCCCAGGCGGTGCGATCGCTGTCGAAATACAAGACGCCGACGGTCTACAACTGGAGCATCGGCGTGCAGCGCACGCTCCCGTTCAACATCGTTGGCGACATCGCCTATGTGGGCAACGCGGCGCGGAACCAGCTGGTGAGCCGGGAGCTCAACGGCCTGACCTACGGCTCGACGTTCCTGCCGCAGAACCTGGACGCGACAAATGCCAACCAGCCGCTCGCAAACGATCTGATCCGCCCCTACCGCGGCTACGGCAGCATCACCCAGCGTGAATTCACCGGCTATGGCAATTACCACGCCATCCAGGTGTCCGCGAACCGGCGTTCGTCGGCACGGCTGACCTATGGCGTGGCCTACACGGGCTCGGTGAGCCGCAACCTCGGCGGCACCATCGATCCCTTCATCCAGGACAACGTGCTGCGGAACTACACCTTGAACGGCAGCCGGCCCCATGCGCTCACGGTGAACTATTCGTACCGGTTCCCCAACCTGAGCGATCGGTGGAACAACCTCCTGACCAAGGTGGTGGCCGACGGCTGGCAGGTCTCCGGGATCTCGTCGATCCTGAGCGGCCCGCACCAGAGCTTCACCCTGGCGCTGACCGGCGTGAGCAACGTGACCGGCGCGGTGAGCGCGCCCGGCGCGCGCGTCGAGCTGGTCTGCGATCCGAACCTGCCGCGCGGCGAGCGCACGCTGCTGCGGCAGTTCAAGACCGAGTGCGTGGCGCGTCCGTCCGACGCGAACCGGCTCGGGAACGCCATCGGCGACGAGTACATCGCGGCGGGGTACATCAACCACGATTTCTCCATCTTCAAGAACATTTCGCTGAAGAGCCGCCGGGTGCTGCAGTTCCGGGCCGAGCTGTACAACGCGTTCAATTCGATGCAGGTGTCGGCGGTCAACACGGCAGCCATTTTTGACGCGGCCGGCAAGCAGACCAACGCCGCGTTTGGCCAGGTCACGGCGGCGCGCGACGCGCGGCGCATCCAGCTCGCGGTGCGGTTCACGTTCTAACGTCGTTCAGGGCAGAGGGCTCCCACCCTGGGGCGCTCTGCCATTCCGCCGCGCTCGACGCCGCCACCGGGAAGCCGCTGTAGACGAGCGGGCGCGCCATCACGACGACGATTCGCGGCGGCCTGTCGGCCACCGGAGCTTTGGCGAAGGTGGTCAGGGCTGCGGCTGAAGCCCTGCGCTACAATCGAGACGTAATATGAAACCCAGGGCCTCGTGTGGTTGGCTGGCCGCGGCATTCATCGTCGCAGCGGCTGCCATGCTCGCCGCCTCCCAGCAGTCCACGCCCTCGACGAGGTCCGCGCAGCCGCCGCTTGCGCAGCTTCGCACCTTCACTCCCGAGGAGATCGCCGCGATGGCGGCGACGATGCCCGAGGGCCCCGCGAGGGAACTGACGGTGACCGTCTGCGGCCAATGCCACGAGCCGCAACGCTCGGCCTCGCTGAGGCTGACCCGCGAGGGATGGCAGGATGTCGTCGCCAAGATGGTCGGTCTCGGCGTCCGCGCCAGCGACACCGAGTTGGGCCAGATTACCGACTATCTGGCGACCAACTTCCTGGGTGAAGCCCCCAAGCCGATCAACATGAACACCGCGAGCGCCGTAGAGCTCGAGAGCGTCGCGGCGCTGCTCCGCAAGGAAGCGGCGATCTGGATCGCGTATCGCAACACCAAAGGCCCCTGCAAGGCGCTCGACGATCTGAAGAAGGTCCCGGGCGTGCCGTTCAAGAAGATCGACGAGCGCCGCGATCGCCTGGTCTGCTTCTAGAGCGTGTGTGACGTGTTCGTAGCGAGCGTGCTGTCAGCCACGGTCTCTGGCCGCGGAGTACGCGGACTCCGCGGAAACCAAAATGCCGTATATCCGCGTGTTCCGCGTACCAGTCCCCGCCGTCAGCGGCGTTCGTCGAGGAATCCGAACGCGTGCAGCGTGCCGTCGTTGGTGCCGACATAGACCTGGCTCAACGCGCTCCAGAAGCTTCCCGGCGATGCGAACGTGGTCATCGCCTGCCCGCTCGTCCAGAGCTCTTTCCCGGACGACCCGTCGTAGGCGCGCAGCACCGCGGCCGTGCCGCGTCCTGCCGCCGTTGCACGTCCGGTTGAGAGTGCGAACACCACACCGTTGACGACGATCGGTGTATCGGGAGCCGCGAGGCTCTGCGCCGACCAGCCGCGGTCGAGCGACGGCGTTCCGCCGGTCTCCACCACCTTGAAGGCGACGAGGCCGGTTGCGGTGGGCGCGAGGATCCAGCGCGTCCCGTACGTCACGGTCGGGGGCGCCGGCGGCGCGGCTGGACCGGGCGGCGGGGTGGCGGCCGGGGTGGTCGAGAGCGGGGCAGGTGCCGGCACCGGCGCCGGAGTGATCGTCAGTTCCTGCCACGTCGCCAGCGCGTTGCCGGCAACCGCCGATCCGCTCGCCGGAGTGGATGCACCTGCGCCAAGCGCCGTCGACGCGTGCAGCGGCGTCGAGTGATTGGTGCCCCCCAGGGACGCTGCGTTCAGGAGCAGCACGCGGCCGTCCCTCGTCGCGGCCGCCACGATGTCCTTGTCGTTGTGCTTGAAGACGGTCGGGCCCGTGACGAACTCAACCCCCGGCTGCGCGAACCAGTCCGTGACCTGCAGGGTCTTGGGATCGAGCGACACGATCGCGTTGACCTTGCCGTCGCCCGTCGCCGTGCCGGGTCCGATGGCCGCGAGCAGGGTGCCGTCGGTGGCGAACGCGAGACGGCCGAC